>JBGSLX010000210.1:0-6319 GCA_041740475.1 Akkermansiaceae bacterium
GCTCCGTTCATTTTCTCGGGTCGCTTGCTGTCATTGGTGCGCGTTCACCAATTGATCGCCACCGTAAAACCCTGCCCACGCACCAAAGCTCGCGGCGAAATCCCGATCTGGGCCGGCGGCAAAATGCCACTCTCCACCGAGCTATCGCGGGCTGTCGCACGTCGGCTGGATACCGACTCGGATCTGTCGGCTCGCCCGGAAACCGAGGCGATTGAACATTTGCTGCGGATTCAGCGCACGTGGTCGCAGGTGCCGAACCACCGCGTTCTCCAGATCGAGCACGCACATTCCAAGCAGGGCGAGCACTTGTTTTTTTACACCTTCGCAGGGCGCATGGCCAACGAAGGACTCGGCGCTTTGTTTGCCCATCGACTGAGCGAAGGCAGTCCGCAAAGCATCCAAGTGACGCAGAACGACTATGGCTTTTGCCTTACCTCCAGCCGACCGCTTCCGCGCGATGAATCACGGCTGCGCATGGCCGCCTCAGCCGATGACCTGCTAGAAACTCTGCTCGCTTGCCTCAACACGCATGAACTCTCGCGCACGCGCTTCCGCGAAGTCGCCCGCGTCGCGGGGTTGATCCAGCAAATGCAGCCCGGCGACCGCAAAGGCATGCGTCAGGTGCAAACTTCCGCCGGTCTGTTGTTCGAGGTTTTCGGTCGCTACGATCCCGAAAACCTCCTGCTCGATCAATCCCGCCGCGAGATGCTGGAAGGCAGCCTCGATCTCGAACGTCTCCGCAGCGTGCTTGATGACATCGCGAACAAACCGATGCGTCTGATCGAACTCAATCGCCTCACACCGATGGCGTTTCCGCTGTGGGCGGAGCGGTTAAACTTCGTCATTTCCACTCAAGACGCCGCCTCGGTGTTAGAGGAAATGCTCATCACCCTGAATGCGGAAGCCGATGAAATCCTCAACCATGCTTGAAGCAGGATCGCGCCGCATCGTTTTCGCCGGGGAAGAACTCGTGCTGCTCGCCGAACGCGCCGCGCTCTGGCCCGCCCGCCGCGCTCTGATGCTCTCCGATGTCCACTTTGGAAAATCCGCCACCTTTCGCGCCCACGGCATCCCCGTGCCAGAGGGCGAGTGCCAAGCGGACCTCGCTCGCATCACGCGCTTGGTTCAGCGGTATGCAGTCGAGCACCTCGTCATTGTCGGCGATTTTTTCCACAGCGGCATCCCACTCACCGATTCCCTGCACGAGATGTTGTCCACCTTTCGCGACTCGCTCGGCGCGAAAATCATCTTAGTCCGCGGCAATCACGATCCGCTGAATCACCATCTATTGCCGATGAAAGATCGCCTTAACTGGTCGCCCATCGAGTTCGTCCACGATCCCGCGCACGCTACGGCCGAGCAACCGACCATCACCGGCCACTTGCACCCGCTCTGCCGCATCGGTGCTGGCGGACGAAACTCGCGACTGCCCTGCTTCGTGCTCACCGACTCGTGGCTCGTGCTCCCCGCCTTCGGCACCTTCACCGCAGGCCACGTCATCAAACCCACGCCCGGCCAAACACTTTACCCCATCGCCAAGCAAACTGTTTTCCACTGCCCGGGAAACTAAGGAGAAGGAACACTCCTGTCCTCGCTCTTCATAAAACATCTACTATTTCACACAACCTCATGATCAGCGCTAGAGTTACAAACTGCGATTAGTTTCGCTGTATGCCTTCGGCCTGCAGCACTCTTTCGATCTGGGATTTCAAGTCCATCAGATGGTCCGTTACGATGCTCCAGAGGATATCCCAGTTCACGTCGAAGTAGTCATGCACTAAGATATGGCGTGTCTTTTCGATCTTGTTCCAAGGCACTTCGGGATGACGGCTTTTTAGTTCGCCGCTGATTTTGAAAATCGCTTCACCTAGGATTTCGACATGTTTCAGCACGAAAAAGCGCAGTAGTTCATCTTGATCAAATGCGGCTCGATCAGTGAGTGGGTGTCGCTCGATGGCTGCTATGGCATCTAGCGTATCCAAAAGACGCACGGCATCACTTCTAGCAGTCTTCATGGTTCTACGGCCGCCTCTTCGATTTCACGGCGAAGACGTTCACGCATCCAAGGATGTTCAGTGAGTATATCTACTTGGCAGCCAAGAATTTCCCGCAGCCGATCCTGTAGATCCACCAGATCGAATACACGCATCTCAGGACGCATTTTAATAATAAAATCCACATCGCTGTCGGGGCTCTCCTCGCCTCGGGCCACCGACCCAAATAAGCGAATGCGCTCGGCACCAAAGCTCTCCGCAGCTTCGAGAATGTCGTTTCTTCTGTGGCGAACTAATTCACGCTTGGTCATGGAACAAAGTAACAGCACCTAGTTGTCGTTGCCAAGTTCTTCATTCGTGCTGGCTTTGAGGGAGAACTATCCCACAACGGCGGCTTAAAGCCGCCTTTGCGATTTATGGCGCTTACAAAGCGCCACTCCTTTTACTCAGAAATGGCACGAGTTCGTCCACGCCGAAGTCTGCGAGCACTTCGCCGTGCCAGTCCATGGTGGGCGCTTTGCTTTGGCCGGATAAGGCGACCATTTCCTTCATCGCATCCGGGTTTCCAGAAACCACCACCGTTTCCACCTCGATGCTCTTACGGCTCAAATAATCCACCACGTCATCGCACCACGGACAGCCACGCTTGATGTATAATTTTGGCAAACTCATGTGGTGACTGTAACCCGTCGCACCACTTGGCCAAGCCCCGGATTTTCCTAAATTTCTGAGTTTGCATCCTGAGTCGCCAATCCATGCTTCGCCACATGCGCAACCGCTTTTACGGTGAATTCGACACGCAGCGGCTCTCGGGAAAACCGGATGTCGGCGATTATCGGTCGCCCTTTCAGATCGACCGCGACCGGGTGCTGCACACGCCGACGTTCCGGCGCATGCAAAACAAGACGCAAGTCTTCTGGAGCGGCGAATACGACTTTTACCGCACGCGGCTGACGCACTCGCTGGAGGTGGCGCAAATCGGCAAGTCGATCTGCCATTGGCTCAAGTCGCGGCCAAGCGGGCTGTTGGATGATGATTTCTTCGTCGATCCGGATTTGGTGGAAGCGGTGTGCCTATCGCACGATCTCGGACACCCGCCATTCGGCCATGCGGGCGAGCGCACGCTCAACCATCTGATGCACGCTCACGGCGGCTTCGAGGGCAACGCGCAGACTCTGCGCTTGCTCGCTGACCGGATTTTTTCCTCGAAAAGAGCGGGAATGGATCCGACCCGCGCGTTTCTCGATGGTGTCTTGAAATACAAATCACTGTGGTCTGAGCTGAAGACGGCGACCGGGGAAAACCCACACAATCATTTCATTTACGACGATCAGCAGTCGCATCTCGACTGGGCGATGGGCGGCAATGACTTCCCGCTGGAGCTGCAACCCGGCGATGTGCGCGATCATTTCAAGTCAATCGAATGCCAAATCATGGACTGGGCGGATGATACGGCATACTCGCTCAACGACCTGTCCGACAGCGTGCGGGCGGGATTTCTCAACATCGAAAAAATCGAAGCGTGGGCGGAACAAAACGGCCATCCGTTCGGAGAAGGCACGCCGCTCGGCGATTTCATGCGTGCGATTCGTCGCCGCAAGGTCGAGCCATTTGTGGGCAAGCGCATCGGCCATTACATTCAGTCCACGCACTTGGAGACGGATGTGAATTTCCTGAGCGGATTGACGCATCGTTATCATTTCCGGCTGGTGATCGATGAGGGAGTAAAAGCGGAGTGCAAGCTCTTCAAGCGGCTGGCGTTCGAGGTGGTCTTCCTTTCTCCGCAGCTCAAACAACTCGAATATAAGGGCAGCCGCATGCTGCGCCAACTGTGGCAAGTCCTTGGCGAGCGCTACATCACCGACGGCACCATCGACGGCCAAGACTTCCAACTTCTACCCGCTGATACCGCCGCTGAAATCTCGTCTTCGCCCGATGAGGCGACACGTGCCCGATTGGTGTGCGATTTCCTCGCTGGCATGACCGATGGTTACGCCGCACGCACCTACAAGCGGCTTTTTTCGCCGGACTTCGGCTCGATTGGTGACCTGATCGGATGAGGCTGAATTCGGAGATAGAGACAACGAAATCGACTAAATAGGCCAAAAAAGAAGGAGTTGAGCAGAAAGACGTGCTCGGTGAATCTCCCAACCCATTTCTTCTTTCGAGGCTTTTCGAGCGTTTCGTTGTTCCGATTTTTTCCATTCACCACCAGAACTTGAACTGAGCGAAGGGTTCTCGCCGAGCTGGGGCTCAGCGCTCCCGGGGGCATGATCCTCGGGAGAACGATCCGGTTTCATAAAAAACGCCTCTGGAGGAAAATCCCCAGAGGCGTGATGGATGAGATGGTGAGAAACGATCAGGCGGTGGCCGAGTCTTCCTCTTCCTCGATGGTCTCGCGGACGTGGACGACGGGTTCTGGCTCCTCGACGGTGAACTCGAATTCGGAATCGCGGTGGCATGGGAAACCCGTGCCCGCTGGAATCAAGTGACCCATGATGACGTTTTCCTTGAAGCCGGTGAGGTAATCGACCTTGCCCAGTGTCGCAGCTTCCGTGAGGACACGCGTGGTGTCTTGGAAGGAAGCGGCGGAAATGAACGAATCGGTTTCCAGCGACGCCTTGGTGATTCCGAGCAGGACGGCTTCACCTTCAGCGGGTTTACCACCGTTTGCGAGGATCTCCGCGTTGATGCGCTTGAAGTTGGTGCGGTCGATTTGATCGCCCCAGAGCAACTGGTCCGCATCACCGGGATCAGTGATTTTCACTTTGCGCAGCATCTGGCGGATGATGACCTCGATGTGCTTGTCATTGATTTCCACGCCTTGGACGCGGTAAACCGACTGCACTTCATTGACGAGGTGTTCTTGCAGTTCTTGCGCACCGCAAGCTTCGAGCAAGTCTTCTGGAGAAACGGGTCCTTCAGTGATTTGGTCGCCGCGCTTCACCTTGTCGCCATCGGTGACGATGATGTGTTTGCCCATCGGGACCAAGTGATCGACTTGCTCGCCAGTTTCGACGTGGGTAACCACGACGCGTTTTTTACCGCGGACGTTGGTGCCGAACGAAACATCGCCTTCGATTTTCGCGATAACGCAGGAATCCTTCGGTTTACGAGCTTCGAACAGCTCAGCCACACGTGGCAGACCACCGGTGATGTCCTTGGTGCGGGCCACCTTGCGCGGAGTCTTCGCAAGCTGAGTACCGCCGGTCACGATCTGACCTTCCTTGACGGAAAGGTGAGCGCCGACCGGGATCGAATAGCTGGCTTTTACCTCTTTGGTCTTCTCGTCCATGATGACGACCTGCGGGTGGAGGTCTTCCTTGTGCTCGGTGACGACCATGCCTTTTTTGCCGGTTTCTTTGTCCGTTTCGTTGGTCACGGTGATGCCGGAAATCATGTCGCGGAACTCCACTTTACCGCCCTTTTCGGTGAGAATCGGTACGTTGTATGGGTCCCATGTCACGACGGTGTCGCCCTTCTTCACGTCCTCGCCGTCTTTCACGGAAATGATCGAGCCGATGACGATGATGTGACTTTCGAGTTCGAGGCCCGCTTTGTCGCGGATGGAAATGTTGCCGTTTTTATTAAGAACGACCCATGTTCCATCTGCGGCCTGCACCGTGCGGAGTTCCTTGTAAACGAGACGTCCGGTGTTTTTGGCCTTGATGATCGGCTGCTTGAAAGTCGCCGCCGCCACACCACCGACGTGGAAGGTGCGCATGGTGAGCTGAGTGCCGGGCTCGCCGATCGACTGAGCGGCGATGATGCCGACGGCTTCACCGATCTTCACTGGCAAGCCGGTCGCGAGATTCAGTCCGTAGCAGTTTGCGCAGCAACCGCGGTCGCTCTCACAAGTCAGCACGGAGCGAATCTTGAGTTTTTCGACACCGAAGCGCTCCAAGGCATTGGCTTGGACCTCATTGATGACGTCGTCCACCTCGATGAGAACCTGTCCATTGACGGGGTCTTTGATCAGTTCGCACGAAACGCGGCCATAGACGCGGGTGGCGAGCGATGCGCTCTCCTCGTCGCCATCCATGATCGCAGCCACGGTGATGCCGTTTGCGGTGCCGCAATCTTGCTGAGTGATGATCACGTCTTGCGCCACATCGACCAGCTTGCGGGTCATGTATCCCGAGTCCGCAGTTTTCAGAGCGGTGTCGGAGAGTCCCTTGCGAGCTCCGTGAGTGGAAATGAAGTATTCGAGCACCGAGAGACCTTCGCGGAAGTTCGAAATGATCGGGCGCTCGATGATTTCGCCGGAAGGCTTGGCCATCAGACCGCGCATGCCGCCGAGCTGTTTGATCTGGGATTTGTTACCC
>JBGSLX010000211.1:0-3284 GCA_041740475.1 Akkermansiaceae bacterium
ATATGCCCGATCCCAAGCGCTTCGAGGTCTCGCGTGCGACGCTTTGGTTCGACCACTTCATGGGCTGGGTGATACGCCTCGGTGGCATCGGGGTGATCATCGCGGTGTTTGGAATTTTCTATTTCGTCGGCAAGGAAGTGATCCCGCTCTTCCGCTCCGCCCATGTTGAAGAGGCCGGCAGCATGAACAAGGCGGCCAAGCCAGCGGTGCTCGGCGTGGATGAATGGGGTGAAAGGCCGTTTGTTTATGATGGCGCGGACAAAGTTTTCTTCACCGACCTCAAGACCAAGGAAAACCGGGAAGAGGTGATCGCAGGTTTGACCGGGCTGGTCGTCACCGCGCATTCTTACGATGCGGTGCACCAACGAGTCGCGCTGGGACTGGAAGACGGCCGGGTCGGTTCGTTTCTGGTGAAATATGAGCGGACTTACGAAAATGAGGCCGCGCCGGGTCTGAAAACTTCCATCGAGCTGGAGCCGTGGTTCACCCTGGAACACGGCGCAGGGCCAGTCACCGCAGTGAGTTACGGCGATTCCGGCGCTGGCCGCGCGATCATCGCGAAACGAGGTAGCGGTGCGGAATCGACTGTTTCTTTGCTGCGTCTCGGCATGAAGCGCGGGCTGATCGGCAAGGGAAAATTGAGCCTGCTGGAAGAGGCGAACATCACCGCAGAACTCGGCTCCGAGGCGATGATCATCCGTGCATCGCAAAACGGCGCGATGGCGCTCGTCGCCGCTCAATCGGGCGGGATTTACTACTTTCTAGCTGATTCCGACGGCGTTTCGAAACGCCAGTCGTTCTCCCCATTTGGCGAAGCGCCGCCGGTGCAGATGGATTTCCTATTCGGCGGCGTCTCGATCATCGTCACCGGAAATGATGGCCAACAGGAGCAGTGGAGTTTGTTCCGCAAGGATGGCGAAGGGGAGCGTTTGTTCGGGAAAACCAAGGAATTCCCTACTCTGGAGAAGGGTCCGGTGATTTTCACCGCCAGCCAGCGCAACCGTTCGTTTCTCACTGGCTCGGGCCGCGATCTCTCGATCCGTCACAGCACTTCTGGCTCGGTCCGCTGGGAAGATACCGTGGACATGGATCCGGTGGCCGCCGTGCTCGATGGCAAAGGTGCCAATTTCTTCGTCGCCGCCGCCGATGGTTCTGCGCGCCGTTTCTCCGTTCACGATCACCATCCGGAGTCTGGTTGGCGCGCGTTTTTTGGCAAAGTCTGGTACGAGGGTGGCGATGGCCCGGTTTTCCAATGGCAGTCCACCGGCGGCTCCGACGACTTCGAGTCGAAATACTCCAAAATTCCCCTGATCTTCGGCTCGCTCAAGGGCACGGCCTACGCACTGATGTTCTCGGTGCCGATCGCACTGTTGGCGGCAGTTTTCTCCGCCGCATTCCTGCCCGCAGACATCAAGCGCGTGGTGAAGCCGGTCATGGAAATCATGTCCTCGCTGCCTTCGGTGGTCCTTGGCTTCTTGGCGGGTCTATGGTTAGCGCCGATTCTGGCGACGCGCGTGCCTTCGGTGCTGATGATGGTTTTGATGATTCCGACGACCGCGCTGGTGCTCGGATACGTCTGGTGCCGCCTGCCGATCGCATTTCGCAATCGCTTCGAGGGTGGCAACGAATGGCTGATTCTGGTGCCATTCATCGCGCTTTCCGGCTGGCTTGGCTGGGCGCTCGGGCCGTTGCTTGAGGCATGGCTGTTCGTTTACAAAGATCCCTCGACGGGCCGTGAGATCGCGGATTTCCGCCTGTGGTGGCCGCAAGCGACTGGCAGCTCGTTTGAGCAGAGAAACTCGATGGTGCTTGGCTTCATGATGGGCTTCGCGGTGATTCCAGTGATTTTCACCATCGCAGAAGACGCGCTTTCAAACGTGCCGAAGTCCCTCACCGCCGCCGCCGCCGCGCTCGGTGCGAACCGCTGGCAAGTCGTCTGGTCGGTGATGCTGCCCGTCGCCGCCTCCGGCATTTTCTCCGCGCTGATGATCGGCTTTGGCCGCGCCGTCGGCGAAACGATGGTGATGGTGATGGCCACCGGCAACACTCCGATCATGGAGTGGAACCTGTTCAACGGCATGCGCACGCTCTCGGCAAACATCGCTGTCGAGCTGCCAGAAGCACCCGTCGGCTCCACTCACTACCGCTCGCTGTTCCTCGGCGCAGTCGTGCTTTTTGCCATGACTTTCGTCATGAACACCATCGCCGAAATCCTGCGCCAGCGCCTGCGCGAACGCAATAAAGTCGTCTAATCGATGCCGTCCCAAGCTCCCAAAACTGACAGTCCCTTCGCCACCACTGGTCGCTCGCGCCGTGGTGAACCGTGGGTCTGGCTCACGGCTGCCGGTCTCACGCTCGGCGTGGCGATGGCGCTCGGTCTGTTTTTGCTGATCTTGGTGAAAGGAACTTGGTCGTTCTGGCCGCGCCAAATCGACTTGATGGAAGTTTCCAGAGCGGGAGTGACCGAAAAAATCGCGGGCTACGTGACACAGGAAAGCGAGCGCCGGGATGCGGAGGGCGTGATGCATGAGGAAATCCAAGTGTTTCGCGGCAACAAAGATCTCAGTGGCGAGGCGTTCAAATTCATCGACCGCTCGGAAATCGTGCAAACCACCCAGCCGGAATCGCTTTTGTTGATCGAGCGACTCGAGTTTGGCCCGGCCATCGTCCACGGCGTCGCGCTGCAAACACCCGCAGGTCGCATCGAGGTGGCATCGCCGGATTTCGACAAGAAACTGCGTGAAATGATCGCCGAGGGCAAAGCAACCCGCGCCCAATTGTTGAGAATCGAGCGCAAGCAAATCGGTGCGATTAGCCGTGAAATGGAATCGCTGGGCCGCGCAGAACGCTCCGGCGCGGTCGAGGCAGGAGCCGCTGCCGCTCGCAAAGCAGAACTGCAAAAAGACTTCGATGCGCTCCAAGCAGAGGCCGCGAAACTGCGGGCCGTTCTGGCGCAATCCAGCTTCATCGGCAGCACCGCCGATGGTCGTGAGCTGATCATTTCCGCAGAGAATTTGCTCGGTGTGTTCGCGGCGAATCGCGCGGGATTTTTCGACCGCATTGGTGAAATGGCGCATCGCGTGTGGAATTTCCTCTCGCAGGATCCGCGTGAGGCAAACACCGAAGGCGGTGTCTTTCCGGCAATTTTCGGCACCGTGGTGATGACGCTGGTGATGAGTTTGTTTGTCACCCCGTTCGGCGTGATCGCAGCGATTTACCTGCGCGAATACGCCAAACAAGGTCTGATGGTGCGCATCGTTCGCATCTCGGTGAACAATCTCGCG
>JBGSLX010000212.1:0-8932 GCA_041740475.1 Akkermansiaceae bacterium
ACAGGCCTACGGGCGGTAATTTTGGAACCGGAACTTTCTTCAGCGAACGGGTCGGCTGTACCTTCGCCGCCTGCACCACCGCCTGCGCTGCTGTCGAGTGAGGTGGCAAAGTCGGGTGGAACAGTGAAAGTGCGAGTGAAGATGTCTTCGCCAGACTCAGACTGTGACACCAGTTTGACCGCAAAGTTATCGACCTTCACACGGAGGCGAGTGGCGTCCGCGATGTACTTTAGAGCCACTTCAAGCGGCACATTGCGCAAACGGAGTTCGCGAATACGTAGAGAACTTGGATCGCTAGCACCGAGAGGAAGACCACCAGCACCGCCAGCATCTACTCCTGCGTCTGGCGTGCCAGTTGTCGCTTCACGCGGACGGTTGATCACGAAATTCACTCCCTTGCGTGCGGGATCCAGTTCAAGAGTATCGAGTTCTGCGGAACGAAGACGGAGGAAATCAATGGCTTCTTCGAGAGAGGTGTCCTCGAAGTCGATGCTTGGAATGATGATTCTACGAAGCTTTGCAGTAATGTAAGCAACCCCATCATCGGCATTGTTAGTGTTCGGACCGAATGGCAGATCGGGCGCTTCTGCCGGAACAGTTAATTCCCATGCGGCATCCACTTGAGAGAGAAGTTCGGCACGCGTTTGATCGTATGCCGCACGATAATAGTCCGATTTGGCGGCTGCGACTTGCTCCATACCGCGGCGAGCTGCGGAGTTATAAGGGTCCACACGGAGTACTTCCTGATACTCGCGATTGGCGTCATCATACTTGCCAAGGTTGAAGCTCCCCTCAGCGGTGTAGAGGGAGCGGCGCACCTGATCCACGTTTTGTGTGTGCTCATAAGTGAGCGCAGGATTGGTGCGGATGGGATCGTCGAGATAACCGAGTTCACGTTTGGCAAGGGCATTGTTAGGATCCACGGAAAGCACATTGTCGAGAAGAGTGCGTGCTTCGGTGTATTTGCCTACTTTGCGGTGCTGCATTGAGAGCGCTACGCTCGCATCGGCGAGGTGCTCAATGTAGCTTTGGCGACGGTCGGCAAACATTGCTGTTTCCGGCAGTTTCTGGATGGCTTGTGAGTATTTATCGACCGCTTGCTGGAAGTCACCACTTGCAAATGCTTGGCGGCCTTCAAGTAGCAGGCGATCTGCCTCAGCCACATCATTTTGGCGACGGATCATTTCCCGCTGGGCGAGACTGCTGTAACCATAACCGGCTTCGCCGGCATTAGCCACGGTGGTGACGACTGGCATTGCGGATGCGGCTGCCATCAACGCGACGGCGGTGCGACTGGTGCGATACGATTGCGGATTTTGCATAGTGGACTGAGGTTTTCTGGCGAGGATTATCGGATTTGGAAAGGGATTTTTTCAGTGGGTTTTAGGGCGTTAGCTCAGGAAATGCGCCTTTGCGAATCTCTACGGTGCGGCGGGTTCCATCGGCATCGGGATACTCAACAGTGATCGAGTCAGGAGTGACGGTTTTGAGGAAGTAAGTCTTCTCACCTTTCTCATGAGGAAGAGCGAAGGCGGTATTTTCCTCGATGGTAAATTCCGTTCCGCTGTTGCCGATTGCTTCGAGTGTCAGAACGGCACTGCGGTCATACTTGAGATGCAAATTTTTCCGTTCGTCGTCTGGCAAAGGTGAGGGAAACTCATAAACCGTCCCTTTTTTGTTCGTACGCTGATCCTCAATTTTGACAATGGTGACGTCCGTTTCGACGTTGGTGCGGGGATTGAGCACTTTGCGGACTTCGGAGCCAAGAAGCTTGAAGCGATCTTTCATCGGCTCTTCGGAAAAGAAAATCTCGCCTGGCGACACCATATTAGCAGCAGTTACTTTATTTCTGTTGCCCTTGTTGTCCTCGAAAGTGAAGGGAAATTTGCCACCGGAACCAAAACTAGGGCGTATAACCCAGATGAGGCTGTCATCCCGCTGAAACTTCAATTTGCCGATGAGCGGTGGGTGGTCCTTGTCCGAGTTCGGATCCGTTTTGGCCATGAATTCTTCACGATTGGAGAAACCGTCGCTATCGGGATCACGATCGGGTGAGTCGGCAAATCCTGGGTCCAGACGATTCTCGATCCACCATGTATTCGGAATGGGCGGGTGGACTGGTTCATCTTTGAGGAGATCCACCGAGCTATCGGGCGCACTGCGTGCCACGAACAACGCGATTCCGGTAAAAAGATCCACAGGCCGTTCGCCATCAATTCCCTGAGTCCATGTGCGGTCAATTTTCAACGACTGCAAAGCCATTGGGATGCTTTCTGCACCGGGAACGGCGGTGTTGTTATTGCCGGAACCTTTCAGTCCAGCTCCAAAGTCTTCTTCGACGCCACCGAACTTTGACCAACCGAGGTAGGCAAGACCGAGTGCCGCCAGAACCGCACCGCCGAGGGCGGCTTTTTCATAATTTTTGGAAAACCAAGACATGGTAAATGAGCGTAAGATCAGAGATCAGGGAAGCGGTTTTGCAGGAAGGAATTGCAGCACATCCAGGCGGAGGAAAACGTGTACCTCTTCGTTGCCGAGAACTTGTGAAAGAATGCGGCTGCTATCTTTTGGTGGGGCAGGCGGTGGTGGCGGCGGTGCATCTGCCTCAGTGGTCTCGGCAGGCGCTTGTTCGCCGGGCAAAGCAAAGCCCGCACCGAAATCATCGGAGCCAGTTGAATCCGGTGAGTCAAACGAGTCCGAAGACCTGGGTGGAGCCTCAAACTTAGCGTCGCCTGCACGCGGTGGCTCCTTTTTTGTATTGATGACACGCAGCGTGCGAATCACCACAAAGTTGCCTTCGGTTTTGGTAATGGTCGAAAGGAATTCCCGGACTGATTTTTCTGAGCCTGTGAATGTGATTTCCAGAGGCATTGGGCGAGCGACATCATTCGGCTGCGGAGTGAATTTGCGCCCTTGTTCTTCTGGTAAGGGCACACGGTGAAAGTTTCTGAGTTCGCTGGCACCAGATTTCGACAAAGCGAGCATCAGGCTTTTGATGGTGCCGAGCTGGTAACCCATGAGACCGGTAGCGTCTTTGTTTGCCAGTGAAGTTCTATATTCTTCAAACCCGCTGAAAAATGCTTCCGGGAATTTGGTTTCGGAGCTGGTAAAGGCTTCAATCACCTCGGCATTCACAGATTTCAGGCGGTCGGTGAATTCTTGTGGAGAAACATTGGCGATTTCTGCGCTACGGAATGGCTCAAACGCCGCTTGCAGTGCTTTGACCGACTCACGGTAATCATCCAATGCCTTGGTTTTGCCATCGCGATTTTCTTGGCGTGGGTACAGCGCAAGCCTTTCGAAAGAAGAAGCGTCTGCGGCTGCGGCGTCGAACTCCTCTTTGGCTGTCTGGTAGGTCGATGCGGCCTTAGAGCCAACGAAGTAAAGCGCCACCATGCCTATTAGCGTGCCGCCGATGAGCGCCACTAAAAATTTGTTGTCCTTAATCCATGTCATAGAAACGAGAAAGTATGAGTTGGTAGCATCACTTGACCGCCACTTCGCGTGCGAGAGGGAGAGTGATTTCAAACGGCAGACCAAGTTCGCCCGGTTTGCCGGTCACTGTGATGTCGAGAATTTTCTCATCGCTGAGTGCGACCTCTGGTCCATCTGGTCCTTTTGCCTTAAAACGAAATCCTCTGGATTTTTCGCGCAGTGAGTTGAGCAGGATCGAAACAACGTTCTGACTCTTCGGGTTCTCGCGCCAGTAGCCTTTGATGCGTACTGCGTTTGCGGTTACGCCCGCAGGCTTTGCGTTTTTCTGTTGTGGCGCGGCTTCGACTCGGATTTCCGTGAGGGATGAGCCTCCGAAGCGAGTATTCAAAAAGTCTGCTTTGACGACGGGCTGGCCGTTGGTGCCTTTGGGAGCAGTCGGTGATGCACCCGCTTTTTGAGGAACAGGATTGTAGCCGCTTAGTGGTTCAAGTTCGGTAAGCCAGACTGCGTCACTGGCGAAAGCTCCGCGCAGCTCAGCTAGCAAATCCATCCAAAACGCGTGATCCGACTCCACATTGATGTATGCAGAAGCGATTTGGCGCAGAGCGGCTTCTTTTTTGAGCAGCGCATCAATTTTGGCCTTCTCTGGTGCAAGCGCATCGCGTTGCTCGGCCATCGTACGAGCGAGATCTTGAGCCGAGTTCGCGGCGATGTTTTGGTAGGCAGCCCATGCTCCCATGCCTCCGAGTAAGACCGCAGCAGCGGCGATCAAAAATGGTTTGCGACGGTCTGCGGCGCGTGCCTGTTCGACCACTGCGGGCACAAGATCAATGTTGATCTCAGACTTGCCAATGCCACGGAGACCGAGTCCCACGAGTTCTCCCATCAAGTGGCCTTCGCGCTGGACCGTCTCAGCATCGACACCCTTGCCGATGGCGAGGTTGCGCACCGGATTGAAGTATTCCACCGGGAGGTTGAGCTTTTCCTGAAAGAACTCGAGTGTGTAGGGCAAATTAGCGCCGCCGCCTGCTAGAAGAATGCGCTTCGGGGCGCTGCCGCCGTGCTGGCTGCGGTAGTAGTTCGTAGTCCGTGCGATCTCGGCTGGCAGTCGGCTGAGCGCATTGCGAATGACCATCGCCAAAGCCGCCACCGCCTCATCGAGACGTTCGGTGTGACCGCCACCAAGCGCGACTAGGCCATTGGAAATCTTCTGGTGCTCTGCCTCACCAAAGGAAATGTTGTACTCTTTGGCGATTGCGGCGGTGATGGCCGATCCGCCGATGGCGATGCTGCGGGTGAAAAAGCGACTGCCTTCGATGTAGAGTAAGTTGCTTGTTTTGGCACCGATGTCGATCAGCAGGATGGGTTCGTCTGGATGGTTGTAGGACGAGCGAAACGCGTTGTAGAGAGCCATCGGAGCGACATCGACTTCGGCGGTGCTCAATCCACACTCATTTACAGCGCTGTTGATCTCGTCCAGAGCGTCACTTTTAATTGCCACAATCGCGGCTTCCTTCTCGGCTGCACCTTGGATCAGCTCGTAGTCCCAAACGACTTCCTGCAAAGGAAATGGCACATGTTGCTGCGCCTCAAAGGTTACCAATTGCTCAATGTTATCGTCTTGGAGTGGCGGAAGTTTAACGAAACGCGTGAAGACCGCTTGACCAGAAACTGCGTAACGAACTTTGGTCTTACCCACTTTGAGGCGCGTCGCGAGATCTGCGATAGCCACTCTTGTTTGAGAGATGCGCGATGCATCCATGGAAGGGTCCGCGACGATGGATGCCGAATCGTAAGCCTTGAGAGTCAATCCGCCATTTTTCGAGGCTTCGAAAACAGCCATGCCGATGCGCTGTGAGCCGATGTTTAACGCGACGCTAGTCTGAGTGTCTGCCATGGTGCGAGAGAGCTGAGAGAAAAGGTGGGGTTGGTGCAGGCGAAAAATTTAACCTTACTGCTTGGTCCGAGGATCGAGAACCTCTGCATAACGATCCCACCACATCGGACTGAAGGGTGTTTCGGACTTCGCGAGGAGCGGCACCGCATCGCTGCGTGAGATTTTTTCTGAAGGCGAGTTCCACCAGCCAGCTTTGAACTTCGTAGTATCTTCGGCGACCTTTTCACCGTTGATATGAATTTCATAACCCACCGCCTCGACGATGTTTTTGCCAGCTCGGTCCATACCGGTGAGGCGGCGCACGGAAGCAGGTGAAAGATAGACGGAACAGAAAACTTCATCACCTATCGGAATGTTCACATGCTCAATGTCCCGAGTGAGTAACAAGAAGGTGCCAGTTTTTTCCGGGTTTTGAATCGCGACAAACCATTTCACCGTCATGCGATCCACTGTCGAAGTTTTAGGGACAGGATCCATCTGGACAGTCACGCCCACTTCGATTTCCAGCCAGTCCTTCATTTTGAAGGTCTTTTGTTTGCCGCCGCTAAACTGCGGTGACTGTAGATCATCGAATGCGATCTTGGATGTGGTGGCTTTCACCGCTTGGGCAAATGCACTGCCGCTGGACAGGCTCAAGATGATGGCGAATGCGGCGACAGATAAAAGATTGCGAAACAAAAAGTTCATGCGGTTGGGGTTTAGAAGAACCTAGGGAAACGAATTTCAGGTTGACCAGAGAAAATCGCGGTTTTTCGTGAAAAATTCAGCATGTGTAAATACTCCGTAGTTCATTACTACACGAGCGGTTGACGCATCGCCCGGCACTACGCATCACTCGTAGATGATTAATGAAATCTTAGCGCAAGCATGTGCGAGACCGCGCGTCGTAGGCAGCTTCGGCAACCTAACCGACCTGCACAAGGCATCGCAGAGCAAAGTTCACGCGTCTTGTAATCTAGCGGAAATTCGCTTGGATTATCTTTGTGCGGTTGTGGAGGGAGTCGCACGTGTGGATTGCAGCGCTTGGTCTCATCTTGGGGGGGGACCGCTTTTATTCACTGCACGTCGCGCCGATGAAGGTGGACATGGAAATTTCTCCGCTGTGCAACGCATGGAAATGCTGGAACACACTCTTAATGACGCAGCCTGCGTGGACGTGGAGGTGGCGAGCATCGCGGAGATGAGCCAAACGCTGCAAACACTGCTTGAGCGCGATATCCCATGGATCGCTTCCTTTCACGATTTTGAAAAGCTGCCGAGTGACGATGTGATGAAAGCCGCTGCGGCCCGTGCGAAGGATTCCGGCGCGGCGATCTTCAAGATCGCGGCGATGCTGCACAGCATGGCAGATATGGCGCGGCTCGCCGAGTTTCAGCTCGAGGATCACGGACTCGCCGTGGCCACCATGGGCATGGGGGCACTCGCACCCGTATCACGCCTGCTTTGTGCGCAGTGCGGCAGCGTTTTGAACTACGGCTACCTCGGCGCGACTCCCACGGCACCAGGACAATGGGATGCGGCATTTCTGAAACAAGCGATTGAGCGCTTGGCACCTTACCCGATCACTTCCACCGGCGCATCGGGCAGTGCGTTGAGAAACGACTTTCCATAGCGTTTGGTGAGAATCCGGTTGTCCAAGATGCAGACCAGACCTTTGTCACGCGAGGTCCGGATCAAGCGCCCGACGCCTTGACGCATCTTCAAAATCGCCTCTGGCACGGAGTATTCCATAAAAGGATTTCCGCCTGCCGCCTCAATCGCTTCGAGCCGCGCTGCGGTCAGCGGATGGTCTGGCACGGCGAAAGGCAAACGCGTAACGACCACGTTCGAGAGCGCCTCGCCCGGCACGTCCACACCGGTCCAAAAGCTATCCGTGCCGAACAGCACGCTGTCCGTATCCTTGCGGAATTCCTCGATCATTTTGTGTCGCGGCATCCCCTCCCCTTGCATCAGCACACGCCAACCTTGCTTCTTGAAAAACGCCTGCAAGCGCTGCGCCGCGTCTCGCATCGTGCGGTAGCTGGTGAACAGCACAAACGCGCGACCCTCACTCGCCAGCACCGAAAGGCGGATTCCCTCCGCCAGCAGCTCATCATACTTCGGCGTTCCGGGGTCCGGCACCGATTTGTAAATGCGCACCTTCATCTGCTTTGCGTAGTCAAACGGGCTGCCGATGCACAAGGCACGCGCATTTTCCGCCCCCACACGACCGCGAAAATATCCGAGTTTGGGATCGCCCACGCCGAGTGTGGCGCTCGTCAGAACCAGCGTCTTTCCCGCGCCGAAAAGCAGTGGCCGCAAGCGTTCCGCCACATTCACCGGTGCGGCGTGCAGGCTGAATTGCGTCTCCTCACGACCCCCGCGCTCCACCCAATACACGCTGTCATCTTGCTGCTGATCGAGAAACGCCGCGATTGCCCCGTGCGACTCGCGGAGCTTGCGGGAGGCGTCTTGCAGCTCCGAGCGGGTCGCATCATTTTCCACATCTTCGGCGAGAGTATCGAGCTCCTGCCACAAGTTCCGCAGCGGCGCGGCCACTGTATTCTCGACCATCTCAGGCTGGCGGACCCGGCATTCTTTGGAGAAATTTCCAAACTTCGCCACATCGCCCACTTGGTAAAAAAACTCGTCAGCCGCCATCAGCGCGTCCTCGACTGCCGCCATCGCGGAGGCTTTTTGGAATGCCTTTAGCAGGCCTTTTCTCGTGCGCGGATGATAAAGCCGCTGGAGATCGAAGCGCAGGCCGGATTGCGAAACGCGTAGGCCGAGCTGCACTGCCGCCACCTGCTCAATCGTGTGCGCTTCGTCCAGCACCGCGAAATCGCCGGGAAACAGAAAACCACCGGGTTTTTTCGCGTTTTCGTCCTCATCCTCAGCCACATCCGTGTTCAACAGCGCGAAGAACAAGGTGTGATTGACCACCACCAGCTTGGCATCGGCGGCGGCTTTGCGCGCCTCTTGAAAAAAACAATTACCGCGCGGCCCGCAGTTTCTTGAGGTGCAGAGATGCGCCTCGCTGCACACCTGCAGCCACACTTTCATCTGCGGTTGGAAGTCCAGATCGCTGAGCGTGCCGTCCCGCGTGCGCTCAGCCCACTTGCGAATCGCCGCCAGCTCGTCGTTTTCCGATCCGGTAAACAAATCTCCCGACTGCTCCCAAGCCCGTCTCAGCCGCAGCGGACAAAGATAATTCTGCCGCCCTTTCAACAACACCGCGGGCAACTCATCGCCGACCAGCTTCCGCACAATCGGGATGTCCTTCCGCACCAACTGCTCTTGCAGGTTGATCGTGTGAGTGGAAATCACCCCCTTGCGCCCGGTCTCCAGAGCGAACCGCGCAGCTGGCAGCAAGTAAGCCAACGATTTCCCGACGCCCGTGCCTGCTTCTGCGATCAGCGGACGCGCAGACACAAACGCTTCCGCCACCGCCACCGCGAGTTCCTGTTGCTGCGGACGAAACTCAAAATCGCGCGATTTCGCCAGCAAGCCCTGATGGGAAAATGCCTCCGCCACCGAATCGCAAAACCCGGGTATCGGCTGGCCTTCACTGAGGGAAATCATCGCCCGCACATCGCATCCCGCATCCGCCTTGCTGCCAAG
>JBGSLX010000213.1:0-5825 GCA_041740475.1 Akkermansiaceae bacterium
GCCCCCACCTCATTCTTTGACCGCGTCATCAGCTCGGACGATGATGATGAAGAGCAGTTTGAGGCAACGATTTCCGAGAGCATTCTTGACGCGGTCGCTCCGGTTTTCACATGCCGACAGCTACGCTGGCACTATCGGTCCAGACACCCCAGCCTCATCGCGTTCTCGAATCGTCAATTTTATGACAACCGCTTGATGCTCTTTCCGTCTCCGCACTTCAGCGGCGAAGCCCTGGGGATTCGATTCCATGGCATCGGGGACGGGGTGTTTGAAAACCAAATCAACACGGTGGAGGCAATAGCTGTCGCGGACCGAGTCGCGCAGCTTCTAATCGAAAGCCCAACGCTTTCACTCGGCGTTGCTACCATGAATGCCAAGCAGCGTGATTTGATAGAGCGACTGCTCGAAGAACATGCGAAGGAAGACGAAACCTTTGCCGAGGCATGGGAGAAAAACCGGATCGAAGATGAACCCTTGTTCATCAAGAACCTTGAGAACGTTCAGGGTGACGAACGGGAAGTAATGATCATTTCCTGCACCTACGGCAGAACGACACCGGGTGGAAGGGTCATGCAGCGCTTCGGCCCAATCAATTCCGCGGAGGGAGGCAGGAGGCTCAATGTCCTGTTTACCCGCTCCAGAACCCGGATGGAGATTTTCTCGTCCATGGTATCCAGCGATGTGGTCGTCAGCGATAAATCCTCGGAAGGAGTGCGAGCGCTGCGAGGAATGCTTCGCTACGCTGAAACCGGAATCATCGAAGGGGCTCTATCCAGCGGCCGGGAGCCAGACAGCAACTTTGAAATTGCAGTCGCACGGATGCTGCAAGAGCACGGATACGAAGTGGAGTGCCAGATCGGCGTGGCGGGATTCTTCATCGACCTGGGAGTCAAGCACCCGAAAAAGGATGGAGAATACATTATGGGCGTCGAGTGCGACGGCGCAGCCTACCACTCCTCGAAGTCAGCCCGCGACCGGGACCGCATCCGACAGGATGTCCTTGAGAGCATGGGATGGACGATCGAACGCATCTGGTCAACCGACTGGTTCATGGACCCAAAGAAGGCGATTCAGCCAATCATTGAGGAATTGGCTAAGCTTGGAAAAATGTAATTGGATAGGGGTCGTAGCTCCGCCGGGTTATTATCAAGCAGGCACGAAGCGCAGTTCCACTTTCCGACCGAGATCGACGGCGGGTTTTCCGAGGCTGGCGACGGCGATGGAGGGGTTTGAGGGATCGAGCATCCGGTCCAGCGATGCCCGGCTCGTTTTCATGCGCGAGGCCAGTTCGGTCTTGGTGATGTGTTCCTGCTCAAGGATCTGCTGGAGTTGGAGAGAAACCACGCGCTTGAGGGCCAGCACTTCCACCTCGGGAAGGATGCCTTCCGCGGCGAGGAAATCGCGGAAGTCGCTGCCACGGTGGGCGTTTTGAGATACTTTTGTTTTCATCGGTTTATGGATCCGCATGGGCTAATTCAAGCCGCGTGCGGTGTGACCTCGCGGCTGATTCTCTCTCCATTCTCGCGCTCAGCCCGCATGAGTTCGAAATCCAATTGGAGACGCAGCCAGAAGCCCGGAGAGGTTCCGAAATAGCGGCTCAGGCGCAGGTCGTATTCCGGGGTGCAGCGGCGGCGGCTTTTTTTCATGTCCGTCAGATGGGGCGAGGGAATCCCCGTCATCCGCGAAACTTCCGCTTGCGAGACGTCCCATTCGTCCAAAGTTTCGCGAAGCGTTTCTGCAAAGAAATTCATCAGCGGGAGCAGTTCGTTGGTTCTTTTCATATCTATTAGTGATAGTCGGTGATTTTCACATCAGACGCCTTCCCGTCATTCCAACGGAAAACCAAGCGCCACTGTTGATTGATTCTGATACTCCAGAAACCCTTGAGATCGCCGGAGAGGGATTCGAGCCGATTGCTGGGTGGGATTCGCAAATCCTCCAGAATTTCGGCGGCATGAAGCTGTCGTAGCCTTAGAAAAGCCCGTTCCTGAATTTCTACTGGCAGTCTTTTCGACCGCAGACCGTTCCAGATTTTTTCGGTTTCCTTGCATGAGAAATCCTCAATCACGGACGAGAAGTTACCTTTTTTGGGTATGCCCGCAATCAGAGAATCTACCTTGTTTCTCACTCCACCCCAAAAAACTTTGCGTCCCTCCGCGCCCATAGCGCCTTTGCGGTAAACTCTTCTTTTCTCATCCGCCCCGTTCAGCCGCAATAACTCCCCGAAAAAACCACCCCGTAAGAACGTTCTAACAGGGAAATTCAATCGGTTGCTCCGGGCCATCAATGATCGTTCGAAACCCAACATCAGCTAGCTTGTCCCGGCACTCAATTCAGTTTTTGGTGTCTAAACGGTGTCACTTTCTGATTGATCGCCTCCGTCATGGCGGTAGCGTTCCTCCATGAAAACGCTCGGTAATAAAAGCAGCGGCAAAGTGGTGCGCGTGAATCCTCGTTTCCCAGAAAGCACGGCCAAACGGCTCAAGGAAGCCTCGGCCATCCGTGGCCAGTCCGTGGCGGCCTTTGTCCTAGAGGTGGTTTCACGGGAAGCAGAGCGCGTTCTTGAAGAGGAGAAGTATTGGAGTCTGAGCGCCGAGGCTTCGGAGAATATCCAGCGCTTGCTCATCAAGCCTCCTTCAATCAACGCGGCCGCAAAAAAAGCAGCCAAGGATCTCGCCACCCATGTCCGAATTCGATCTTGAGCTGTTGTCAGATGATCACGACCGGAAGGGATTTCGCTGCGGTAGTGAATCCTTGGATCGTTATCTGCGTGAAACCGCGAAAGGACACCTCGCCAAGGGAGTAAGCATCACTCGCGTAATGGTCGAGCGAATGAACCGCAAGCCAAGGCCGATTCTCGGATATTTCACCCTAACCAGCACGCTTGCAAAAGCCGCCAACTGGCCCGGTGCAGCCAAAGGACTCCCTACCATGCCGCTTCCCATCGTGTTGCTCGGCAGACTGGCCGTGGCGGAGGATTGGCAGGGACGAGGAGTTGCTAGGCTGCTTCTTGCGGCGGCCCGTGAAATCGCCGCAAGTTCCATGCGCGGTGTGGGTGGCGTCGGTTTGGCTGTCGATCCTAGCGACGAGGAACTGGTCGCTTTTTATGCCAAATACGGATTCATCCGGGTCGAGGAACCGTCGTTGCGAATGTTTCTGCCTCTTGCTTCGCTTTGCTGAAACCGTGTTCGGGTTCAGAGGATTTTCAGTGACCCTTGCTTTATTTCCAGCCTCCGCGTTTCACATCTCCCAAACTTTGCGCTCCTCCGCGCCCATTGCGCCTTTGCGGTAAACTCTTCCTGCCTCAAGCTCGCCGCATGTCCGCCCCGCTTAGCCGCAAAAATCTCCCCGCAGACCCATCCTCGGACGACATCCTCACGGTCTTTCTCGACTACCTCGCCGCCACTGGCACCGAGCCCTACGACCACCAAGAAGAGGCCATTCTCGAACTTTTCGCTGGCAACAACGTCATCCTCAACACCCCGACCGGCTCAGGAAAATCGCTCGTCGCGCTCGCCTTACATTTCCGCGCGATTTGTCAGCGCCGCCGCTCCTACTACACCGTGCCGATCAAGGCGCTGGCCAACGAAAAATTCCTCTCACTCTGTCATGTTTTCGGCCCGGAAAACGTCGGCATGATCACGGGCGATGCCACGGTGAACGCCGCCGCGCCGGTCATTTGCTGCACCGCCGAGATTCTCGCGAACATCGCCCTCCGCGAAGGTGCCGCTGCTAGAGTGGACGATGTGATCATGGACGAGTTCCACTACTACTCGGATAGTTCGCGCGGCTTCGCTTGGCAAACGCCGCTGCTCACTCTGCCACAAGCGCGTTTCCTGCTGATGTCCGCCACACTTGGCGATACCGCATTTTTCGAGGAAACGATCACCCGGCTCACCAGCACTCCGACCGTGCTCGTGAAATCTGAAAATCGCCCTGTGCCCCTCGAATTCGAGTACAGCGAGACGCCGCTCGAAGAAATGATTTCCTCACTCGTCGAGCAGAAAAAAGCTCCGGTCTATCTCGTTCACTTCACTCAGCTCGCCTGCGCTGGCACTGCCCAGAACTTGCTGAGTACGAACTTCTGCACCCGCGAGGAAAAACAAGCCATCGCCGCCGCGCTCGAAGACGCTTGTTTTCGCAGCCCCTACGGCAAGGAAATCTCCAAACTACTGCGTCACGGCGTGGGCATTCACCATGCTGGTCTGCTGCCAAAATACCGCGTGCTCGTCGAAAAACTCGCCCAGCGCGGCCTGCTCAAAGTCATCTGCGGCACCGACACTCTGGGCGTGGGCGTCAATGTCCCCATCCGCACCGTCATGTTTACCCAGCTTTTCAAATACGACGGCAGCAGCACCAAGACCCTCGCCGTGCGCGACTTCAAACAAATCGCCGGTCGCGCTGGCAGACGCGGCTTCGACACCATCGGCACCGTCGTTTGCCAAGCGCCCGAGCACGTCATCGACAACCTACGCCTCGAACAAAAAGCCGCCAAGTCCGGCAAGAAGAGCTTCGTCAAACGCAAGCCGCCCGAGAAAGGCTTCGTCGCTTGGGATGAAAAAGCCTTCCGCCGCCTGATCGATGCGCCACCGGAAAAACTCAGCTCCAGCTTTTTGATCCAGCACTCGATGTTACTCAACGTGCTCTCGCGCGAACACGAAGACGGCTGTGAGGCACTTCGCACCTTGATCCGCGATTGCCACGAAAGCGCGACCAAGAAAAAAGCCCTGCGCCGCCGCACCTTCCAGCTCTTCCGCGGGCTCGTGCAGGGAGACGTGCTCCGCATCATCCCGCCCAACGAGCGCACCGGCCCGGCCAAGGTCGCACTGAACATTGAGCTGCAAGATGATTTTTCCATGAACCAAGCGCTTGGGCTGTGGCTGCTCGAAGCCATCCCGCAGCTCGATGCCGCCTCAACGGAATATGCGCTCAACGTGATTTCACTGGTCGAGGCCATTTTGGAAAACCCCGACCTCATCCTCCGCAAGCAGGTCGATCTGCTCAAAGGCGAGCTCATCGCCTCGCTCAAGGACGAAGGCGTTTCTTACGAGGACCGCATGGAGCGCCTCGAAGAAGTCGAGTGGCCGAAGCCCGGCAAGGAATTCATTTACACGACCTACAACGCCTTTGTCGCCCGCCACCCCTACATGAAAGAAGCCGCCATCCGGCCCAAGTCCATCGCCCGCGAAATGTTCGAGCACTGGCAGTCGTTCGAAGATTACATCAAGACCTATGGACTCGAACGAAGCGAAGCCATCCTGCTGCGACACCTATCAGAAGTTTACAAAGTCCTTTCCCAGACCGTCCCGCCCGCCGCGAAAACTGAAGAACTCATCGAGGCCGAGGACTACTTCGGCGACTTGCTCCGCACCGTGGATTCCAGCCTGCTCGATGAGTGGGAAAAACTCCGCAACCCCGAAAAAATCCTCCAAACGGAAAAACCCGCCGCCACTCAGAAAGCCATCGCCTTCACCCGCAACAAACCCGCCTTCCTCCGCGCTCTGAGAAACGCCGTCTTCGAACTCGTCAAAGCACTTTCCCGCACAGACACCGCCGCTTTCTTGTCCCAACTCACTCCCGCCACCGATCCCGATGGCATCCCGTGGACGCGCCCGCGCCTCGACGCCCTGCTCGATCAATACCTCACCGAGCACCCGCGCATCCGCCTCGATCCCGAAGCGCGCGCCACCAAGCACACCCGCATCATCGAAGACACACCTCGCCGCTGGCGCATCGAGCAAACTCTCGTCGATCCCGAGGAACTCAACGACTGGCAGCTCCATCTCACTCTCGATCTGGACGCCTGCGACACCGCAGCAGCCATC
>JBGSLX010000214.1:0-1880 GCA_041740475.1 Akkermansiaceae bacterium
GTAGTTTTGGTGGTATTCAGGGGCGGGGTAGAACTCGCTGGCGGCGGTGATTTCGGTGACGATTGGGTCTTTGAAATTTGCTTTGGCAGCGGCTTTGGAGGCCTCGGCGATGGTTTTCTGTGCGTCTGAGTGATAGAAAATGGCGGAGCGATAATGAATGCCGACGTCGTTGCCTTGGCGGTTCAGAGTGGTCGGATCATGCAGGTCCCAAAACCAGGCGAGGATTTTCTCGAAGCTGATGGTTTGCGGGTCAAAAACGACCTGCACGACTTCTGCGTGGCCGGTATTGTCGGCGCAAACTTGCTCGTAGGTGGGATTTTTGAGGTGGCCGCCCATGAAGCCGGAGGTGACGGAATGCACGCCATCGAGTTGGCGCAAGGCGGCCTCGATGCACCAGTAACAACCGGCTCCTAAGGTGGCAGTTTCGGCTCCGGCGGGAATGATGGGCATGGTGGCGGGTTGGTTGGACATGGTGGTTGATTTGGGATTGCAGCCAGCGAGTGCGGGCAGGACTGCGAGGATGGTTAGGAAGAAGTTTCTCACGCGCTTGTGAGTGATGAGCGGGGGATTTGTTGCAAATGATTTCATCACCACTCGATGCCGACTCCTTCTTCGAGGATGAGAACTTGCTCGCTGATGCCGAGCCGGTCGGCTTCTGCGAGCAAGCGTTCGATGGGTTCATCGTGGGGTTCGTTGCCGAGAGGGAAGGTGCCGTAGTGCATGGGGATGAGCAATTTCGCGCCGAGATCGACAAACGCACGCACAGCTTGCTCGGGATTCATGTGGACGTCGCGTCCGCTGGGCGCTTCGTATGCGCCGATCGGCATCAGCGCGATGTCGATGGCGTGTTTCTGGCCGATCTCGGTGAAGCCTGAAAAATAGGCGCTATCGCCGCAGTGGAAGACGCTTTTGCCGCCAGCGCGCACGATGTATCCGCCGTAGTCGCGGTGGGTGTCGTGGAGGAAACGAGCGCCCCAGTGGTGGGATGGAGTGTGGATGATTTCCAGCTTGTCGAAGTGGAGCTCGTCCCAGATGCACAATTCGTGAGTGGCGGGAAAACCGAGTCTTTTGACGAGCGAGCGACTGCCTTTGGGAACGACGATGCCTTCGCGTGCTTGGAGGATTTTGAGGCTCGGCTTGTGGAGGTGATCGAAGTGGGCGTGGGTGACGAGCACGAGATCGACTTCTGGCAAACCGTGCAAGTCCAGTCCCGGCTGGCGGCTGCGCTTCACCGGGCCATGCCATTTTGCCCAATTCGGATCGACGATGACCGAGTGACCGGCGAATTGCAGGAAAAAGCTGGCGTGTCCGATCCATGTGACGCGCACCTTGTCGGGCTCCGGCGGCGCGAGCACCGGTTCGAGCACGTTGCCCGCGCGGCGGCGAAACATCCCTGGGACAATGCGGTGGCGCAGAAATCGCAAATTGCGAGCTGGCCAACCGCGCTGCGGGAAAATGCCGGAATAGCGCCCAGTGTGCAGCGGAGTGGATTTCGGTGAGTCCGTTGACGGGTTTTTAGGCATGGAACAAGCGCGCCTATGCCTTGCACCAGAATGCCCTGTGCGCAAGGAATCTCTCGCTCAGCCAATCAGAGCTGCGTTCATCACCGCTGCATGATCGCGGGAAGAAAAGGGTTTTTCACCGCCAAGTCGCCAAGAGCGCCAAGTTTCGAAGAAGGCAATTCGAATTCTTGATCAGTCTGATATTTCCTTGGCGGCTTGGCGGTTGAAATGATTTCTAACGAGAAATTTCCGTAACTATTCAGGTCTTTAAGAAAACTTAAGTAAATTTCTGCGTATTGATTTCAGCAAATGTTGAGTGACCGAGCCAAAGCCCTGCGTCCCATGATCCAAGCCGCGTATGATGCGGGTGGGTTGGAC
>JBGSLX010000215.1:0-28799 GCA_041740475.1 Akkermansiaceae bacterium
TTCAAACCCCCCGCCACACTTCTTCAATACTCCGCTATGCTCATTTTCGAAAAAGCCCGCGAACTCGCTCTGATTCATTCCTCCGCCGCCGTGCTCGGTTGGGATCAGGAAACCTATCTGCCGCCCGCCGCCACCGAGCACCGCGCCGCGCAACTGGCTTGGCTCGCTGGCCGCGCCCATGAGATCGCCACTTCAGATGCCTGCAAACGCGATCTCGAAGCCGCCGAGGCGGCAAACACTGGTGACAATCCCACACACAGCGCGAACCTGCGTGAACTCCGCCGCGAGTTCGACCGCGCCAACAAGCTTCCCACCGACCTCGTGGCTCGCGATTCCACCGTTTCCTCGCTCGCCAAACACGCATGGGCAGATGCCCGGCAACGCGCGGATTTTTCCACCTTCGCTCCGCATCTCAGCCAGTTGCTAGAAATCGCCCACGAAAAAGCCGAGCTCTGGGGTTACGCCAGCGAACCCTATGACGCACTGCTGGAAGGCTACGAGCGCAGCACCTCCACCGCCTCAGTCGCCGCGCTGCTGGATGCCATGAAGCCCGCGCTTTGCGAAACGGCGGCGCGTGCTGTGGAAAAATCAGCCGCCCGCGCTGCCAGTCTGCCACCGGGACCGTATCCCATCGCCGCGCAACAAGCACTCAACGCACAAATCGCCGCGTCCATCGGCTTCGATTTCCAAGCGGGTCGCATTGATACCACCACGCATCCATTTTGCACCACGCTCGGCCCGCGCGACGTGCGGCTAACAACTCGCTACGAAGAAAGAGATTTCACCTCATCGCTCTTCGGCGTGCTGCACGAGGCGGGCCACGGCATGTATGAGCAGGGACTGCCAGCCGCGGATTTCGGTCTGCCATCTGGTTCAGCCGTCTCGCTCGGCATCCACGAATCCCAGAGCAGACTGTGGGAAAATCACGTCGGGCGCTCGCACGCATTTTGGCAACGTTGGTATCCCGTGGCGGCGGAGTTTTTCCCGCAACTCGCGGATTTCTCCTTGGACGACTTCATGGCTTATCTCCACCGCGCCGCGTTTTCAGCCATCCGCGTGGAAGCGGACGAGGCCACCTACGATCTGCACATCATCCTGCGTTTCGGCATCGAGCGTCGCTTGCTCAACCGCGAACTCGCCGTGGCCGACGTGCCAGCCGCATGGAACGAGTGTTTCCGCGATCTCTTCGGCTTCACCCCTGAAAACGACGCGCAAGGCTGCCTTCAAGACATCCATTGGTCGATGGGCGGGCTAGGATATTTCCCGACTTACACCTTGGGAAATATCAACTCTGCACAACTCTTCGCCGCCGCCCGGAAAAACCCCGCCATCGCCGCTGCCTGTGACTCCGCAGACTACTCACCGCTCTTGGACTGGTTGCGCGAAAACATCCACGCCCACGGCGGCACGCTCGATCCCGCAGAACTCATTGCACAAGCTACCGGCAGCCACCCCTCCGCAGCAGCCTATCTCGCCCACCTACAATCGCGTTATCTCTGATATCCGCCCGGTTGGCTTAGCAGCAATATCACAATAAAAATACGTAATTCTGCATGGTGCGGAGTGTGGTATTTCGCTAGCTGGATGATGCCAGATGGCGTCTGGCGTTAATTGAGCCATTTATTTCCTGCAAATCCCAATCAGGTAAGCAATGGAGATGTATCAACTACACCTAAAAAACCATATGAAAACCAAAACAATATTAATACTTAATCTGCTAGCGGCATCCCTACCGCTACATCAAGGACTCGCTGCCACCTCAATACAAGAACCGCCGCATTTGTGGCAACCCGCAGTTCTTACTTTCGATGGACCATCGGTGAATGAAGCCGATTCCACCTTTCGGGACTACCGCTTGGACGTGACCTTCACCAAGGGCACTAAGACTTTCAAGGTGCCTGGTTACTTTGCAGCGGATGGGAATGCATCAGAATATATCCCACCAGCTACCCCTACCCCGGACATAGTTAGTGGCAATAAATGGCGAGTCAAATTCACCCCTGATGAACCCGGCACTTGGACATACAAGGTCTCTTTCCGCACGGGAACTGAGGTCGCGGTCAGCACCGTTGCCACTGCCGGAAGCGCAGTATCTGGAGTCGATGGAGAAACAGGCACATTCAACGTTGGGCCTGTGAATCCTGCCGCAGTTGGATTTTTTGCCAAAGGTCAACTACGCTATGTGGGTGAACATTACGGACAGTTTGTGGGAAACAAAGAATGGTTTCTCAAAGCGGGTCCTGGTAGTCCCGAGAACTATTTTGGTTATGCAGACTTCGACAACACGGTCGATAATCAAATTCGCAAAGATGGAACAACCCAAGTCAAAGATCTCTACCTGAGACAAGAAAATGGCGATGGACTGCATCATTACGGGCCACACAAAGAACATTGGAAGACAGGCGATCCGACATGGAAAAATGGCAAAGGCAAAGGAATCATTGGTTCGCTGAATTACCTCTCTTCCATCGGAGTCAACGCGCTCTACATGATCCCTCTGACGATCAATGACGATGGAGATGATACATGGCCATGGGTTTCACGGACTGCGATGATGACCTATGATGTTTCAAAGCTGGACCAGTGGGATATTGTGTTTTCACACATGGATCGTGTCGGCATCAGTCCCACCTACTATGTCTGCGAAAATCTGAATTCGATGCTGATGATGTCCAGTGGGCCTGAGGCGCAAAGAGTGTTGACGACGACGTATAAGATTTATCTTCGAGAGATCATAGCACGTTTCGGCTATCACTTGGGAATGCGGTTTAACTTAGGAGAAGAAACCCGCGCCAATGCGACTCAGCAAGCAGAAGCCGCGAACTGGATCGCCATGCTGGATCCATACGACTTGATCGTCGGTGGTCACAGTTTTTCAGATCGCACAAGCCAACTGACGACTTTCCAATCGTTACTCGCCGTCAAAAGCTACCATGGCCCGCAGTATCAACTGCATCCCAGTAACGGTGTAGAGCACAACGACATCGCAAAGTGGCGCGCCGATTCTGCTGCTGCTGGCCACAAGTGGATCGTCGCAAATGATGAGTCATGGCCAATATGGCCAGAAGTGCCAGCGGGCAAGCCTGCATCAGCCATCGAGCGCCGCGAACGCTATATGTGGAATACATTGATGGGTGGTGGCGAAGGGATTTTTCAATACCTAGGTTACGATTATGCGGACCTTAACGACATCACCATCGAAGACTTCAGCAGATTGGAAAGTACCCTGAAGTATTTGGTCAATGGGAAGAATCTGTTCTCGAGACCAGAAATCAACGTTTTGCTTCCACAAATGAAAACGGACAACAGGCTTGTAGAAAACGCGGCAGCTACAGATGCACCCTATTGTTTCGCAAAACCTGGAGACGCGTACATTGTTTACCGCTTGAACTCTGCGGGGCAAAGAACGCTCAACCTCACCGGTGTTTCTGGGTCTTTCAATGTGCGGTGGTATTCACCCCGTGTCGGTGGAAATCTACAATCCGGTTCTCTATCCACGGTACAAGGTGGCAGCAAAGTCAATCTCGGCAGCGCTCCTAGTGAAAACGATCAATCATGGGCAATCGTTGTCACCCGAGTTGGCGCATCATTGCCCACCGTCAAAGTCAATGCCGCCGATGCCAATGCAGCGGAGACCACGACTGGCCAACCGAAAAATGATGGTCTTTTCACCTTTGAACGCACAGGCGACACCACCAGCGAGTTAACACTCAGTTACAATATGAATGGCTCAAGTGCCACCGCTGGTGTTGACTACCAAAGTCTTGGAACCATCACGATACCCGCTGGCGCAGCGAGCGTAACTCGCACGGTGAGCATCATTGATGACACTCTTGTCGAAGGAAATGAAACCGTCGTTGTCAATCTGGTGAGTTCAGGAACCTACAATATCGGCACTCCTAACAACGCAACCGTCACTGTGGCGGATAATGACGGTGCGATTCAGCCCGCAGTCGTTTCGGTGGCTGCTAGCGACAATTTAGCCACGGAGTCTGGTAACACAGCGACGTTTACTTTCACCCGCATGAATCAGTTGAATGGTCCGTTAAATGTCTATTTCAACAAGAGTGGCACTGCCAACGAGAGTTCAGACTATCACAACCTAGGGGGGGCTGTCTCATTTGCTGATGGGCAAAGCACTGTCACTAAGACTTTGTCTGTCATTGATGATGCTGAGATAGAAGCTAGCGAAACCGTCGTTCTATCACTGACTACAGGTTCTGGCTATACCATTGGCACGCCCAACTCAGCGACCGCTACGATACTCGACAATGATAGCCCGGCGGTAATCACGGTGGTCGCTACGGATCCCACGGCATCCGAAACAGGAGATTCAGGAGCGTTCACATTCACCCGTAGCGGTAACTTGAGTGCAAACTTGGGTGTTAGTTTCACGATGTCGGGATCCGCTGTATTTGGATCTGATTATGACACCTTCAACACAGTCGTGAATTTTGCGGTCGGACAAACGCAAGCTGTCTTAAACATCACGATCATGAGCGATAACGTTGTTGAAGGAGAGGAAACGGTGATTGCCACGCTCAATACGGGTGCTGGCTACTCCGTGGGAACTGCAAACAGTGCTACCATCAAAGTCGCTGACAAGCCTGCGGCCGGTAACGGCTTGCCATGGGCAGTCGATTTCAATGGACTAGCAACTGGCACGAACCAACAAACCACCGGCTCGACGTGGACGGCAGTGAGACCTGACGGCAAGTTCGGTGTCGTGGGTGATCGCCTCGAAATCAATGGTGGCTCCACCGAAGGCGTGTTTAGCAGCGGCGTGATTGATATCGAAAACCAAAGCGTCAACCTATCGGCAGACTTAGTCGGCGTGGGTGGTCTTGATATAAGTGGTGTAGGTATGGATTACGTCCGGATTTATGTTAAAATCGACAGTGAACCTGAAACACCGCTGCAAGAATTTTCAGGCCCACTTGCAGCTACAACTTGGACGAAGAGTAATCTCAGAGGAAAGACACTACAACTTATCATCCGAGCCAAAGTGACGTTCGGGACTGAGTTTTATTATATCGATAATCTGAGTCTTACAGCGAGCAATGGAGGCTTACCACTGCCATGGACCACGGCGGACATCGGAGCGGTGGGCGTTCCGGGCAGTGCTAGCTTTAACAGTCCAGTTTGGACGATATTAGCCTCTGGCGCAGACATTTGGGGGACTGTTGATGCTTTCCGATATGTGTATCAGACAGGCACCGATGATTGTTCTGTTGTGGTAAAGGTAACTGGACTCACAGATACGCATGGTTGGGCTAAAGCTGGTGTGATGATCCGCGAAAGCCTCGCCGCAAACTCAAAATCTGCGATGGTCTGCGTGACAGCAAGAAATGGTATTTCCTTTCAGCACAGAACCGAAACCGGCAACTTTACAGGACAAACTGCGGTGCCTGGCAACACCGTCCCCAAGTGGCTGAAAATCACGCGTGTAGGCAGTTCGTTCTCGGGCTTCTACTCAAACGACAAGGTTGTATGGACCCAAATCGGCACTGCTAAAACCATCAATATGATTCCAAGCGTCACGATGGGCATGGCCGTTACCAGCCATAACAATCCAGTGCTGACGACCAGCACGATGGAGGTGGATCCTCAGGCCACCCAACCGTAATTGGATTTCACACCATTCTAACCAACAGAACCTCTGGTATCACTACCAGAGGTTTTTTATGTGCAGCATGCATTATGAAAAAGCGGCGATCCCTTCTCAAGGATCGCCGCTTTGAAATGGATTCTTAGAACCCGCGTTAAGGAATTAGATACCTTTTTTCACGACATCGGTGAGGAGGTCGATCACGCGGTTGGAATAGCCCCACTCGTTGTCATACCAACTGATGAGCTTGAAGAACGTCGAGTTCAGCTCAATGGAAGAGCCGGCATCAAAGATTGAAGATGCAGGGGAATGGATGAAGTCCGTAGAAACCACTTCGTCATCGGTGTATTCCAGAATGCCTTTGAGATAGGTCTCGGAAGCATTTTTCAGGGCGGCTTTGATTTCGGCGAGAGAAGTTTCTTTCTCGGTCTTCACGGTGAGGTCCACTGCGGAAACGGTGGGAGTCGGCACGCGGAAGGCCATGCCAGTGAGCTTGCCTTTCACGGCTGGGCAGACCAGCGCGACGGCTTTTGCAGCACCCGTGGTGGATGGGATGATGTTGATGGCTGCACTGCGGCCACCTTTCCAGTCTTTCTTGGACGGGCCGTCCACGGTCTTCTGCGTGGCGGTGTAGGAATGAACGGTGGTCATCAAACCTTCGGCGATGCCGAATCCTTCTTTGAGCAGCACGTGAACCAGCGGTGCGAGGCAGTTGGTGGTGCAGCTCGCGTTGGAGATGATGTGATGTTTCGCAGGATCGTAGTCCTGGTCGTTCACGCCCACCACGAAGGTGCCGTCTTCGCCTTTCGCCGGCGCGGAAATGATGACCTTTTTACAACCCGCAGTGATGTGGCCCTTGGCTTTTTCTGCGTCGGTGAAGAGTCCGGTGGATTCGATCACCACTTCCACACCGAGTTCTTTCCATGGAAGACCGTCTGGCGTGCGTGCGCTCACCACTTTGATCTCGTGGCCGTTGACGACGATGATGTCGTCATCTTCCAGATCGGGTGAAGATTTCTTGGAGGAAACCGTGCCGTTAAAACGACCTTGTGTGGAGTCGTATTTGAGGAGGTAAGCGAGGTTATCGGCCGGCACGATGTCACCCACGGCGACAACGTTGAAGGTGGTTCCGAGGTGGCCTTGCTCGACGAGAGCACGGAAGACGAGGCGGCCGATGCGGCCGAATCCGTTGATGGCGATAGTAGTCATAGCAGTATTTGGGAATGCCAATGCGGCTTCTCCGCCCGGCGGGGGCGGATTGTGCACGGCCAGCCTGAACCGTCAACACCCTGCCTTCAATGCGCATAAAATGCGGGGTTTTCAGCAATGACGCCCAGATGAATGTGGGTTTGGGAAAAAGCCGACAAGGACGAGCCGGGTTTTGCCAAAATTTCGTTGAGCCATTCTAGCAATTACAGGTCTAACAATCAGCTCTGGTTGCGCGATGATGTCACTCAGATTGGCACACAAGCTGCGGAGTAAAGTTCAGTCCCCCGCCATTAGTCGCAAAAAATAAATATGTCGCTACAAATTCATCACTTCAAATCCAATGGCGAGACCGTGACCATGGTTGGCTCCGGGGCCGTTTGGGAAGGTTATCAGTCAGAGATCGATTACTTCACATTTCACGCGGAACGTTTCGCACGTTTCGTGGGATCTGGGGCTAAGCCCGTCATTGCTTATCAGGCGGCAGACAAAGTCTATGGATTCCGCAGACAAGCCCAAGTGTGCGATGGCGCATTTGGTGAAATCAGCGAATCCGCGACACCCATCGTTCTGCGGGAACTGATGGAAGACCTGATTTGACCTACAACTAACCGGCATCTGCCACGCACCAACCCGACCCCATGACCACTAGTCATTTGTTCTCCGCTAAGATTGCCTCGCTACTCTCGATGAGTCCACGCCTGCAATGGCTGCTCATCTACCGCAGGTCGGTTCTCGATCAAAACACCCTGTGGGCGGATGCCAGAGCTGGGCAGTATGCCAGGCTCGTCGATGGCCTCGTCTCGCCTCTCATCCGTGGCGGTCGCATGCTGCAAGCCGTGTGTTTTCAATTCGAAAATGAGCATCATCTCCTCGTGGTTCACCGCGAGATGTGTCTGGCCGTCATTATCACTGATCCGGGCGAGCTGCTTGATGAAATCGCCAGCAGAGCGCTCACGGTGTTAGAAGAATGTGATCAGGTCATCCGTCGCACAGCAGGCATCGAACCGGAGCTCAGTCCGTTAGCGGAAGAGCCGGAAGTCGAGCTAGCAAAAGTCGCAACGGCGGAAACGCAGGTCGTGAAAGTTCGAGTCGGAAAAGCTCTGACCGAAGAAGTGCTGCTGTCGAAAGTCAAAGTCGCAAAAGTTCTGCCATCACTGCCTGCGCTGCCAGAAGCGACCCGCGTGACGAAGCTGCAAGTCGCAAACGTCCGGCTTGATTCCGCCGCCGCGGAAGTCGCGGTGTTAGAGCGGGAGATCGAGCCAGCCCATGAAGCTGAATCCGATGACGAGCCCGCATGGAAGGCGTTTCGCACTCACTTAATCGAGGTGATTGGGAAAATTCTCTCCCGCCCGCAGGCCGAGCGACTCCTTGCGATTGAGCTCAACTCGCTGCGGATCACGGGTGTGCCTTCGGCTGCTCAGTTTGAGAGCATTGGGCGCAATGTCGTTGCCCACGTCCCACACCGCAGCAAACAAGCCGCTCTACTCGCCGAGGTCCTCCACTTCTTCAAATCATGAACATCAAACGTTTACTTATACCCGCCATTCTTCTCGCTTGTGGAGGCACCGCTTTCGCTCAGGATTCCTCAGCCGCGCCAGCGGTGGATGGTGCCACGATTGCGTGGATCTTAATCTGCGCCGCGCTCGTCGCTTTTATGCAGGCCGGTTTTGCCCTGCTAGAGCTTGGATTGTCGCGTCCTAAGAACTGTCTGAACGTCGCGATGAAAAACGTGCTCGATATGTGCATTGGGTTCATTTTTTTCCTGCTCATCGGCTTCACACTGATGTTCGGCAGTGGTGACAACGGGTGGACGATCAACAGCTTCGCATGGCTGCCGGGCTATGGCGGCGAGCATCCCGTTTGGATTTTCTGGGTGTTTCAGGCGGTGTTTGCCGCGACGGCTGCGACAATCGTCTCCGGAGCGGTGGCAGAGCGCACGAAATTCGTCGGCTACCTGATTTTCAGCGCGGTCATTTGTGGATTTATCTATCCGATCGTCGGTCACTGGGCGTGGTCCAGCCTAGCGGGGGATTGGGGTTTTGGTGGCAGTAAGGGTTGGCTTGAGGCGATGGGCTTCGGGGACTTTGCGGGTTCCACTGTGGTCCACGGCGTCGGCGGTGCGTGTGCGCTGGCTGGCATCATGGTCGTCGGGCCACGTGTTGGGAGGTTCCGTGCTGATGGTTCTCCAGTGCTCATTCCTGGCCACAGCATCCCGCTGGTGGTTCTAGGTACGTTCATTCTGTTTGTCGGCTGGTTCGGATTCAACGCCGGTTCCCAGCTCGCGCCCGACATGGCTGTAGCCCGCATTCTTGCAAACACGATGCTCGCTGCGGGTGCTGCTGGGTTGGTCGGGGCGCTGGTCTTCTGGCGCATCGACGGCAAACCTGACGTCTCCACCACCATGAATAGCGTGCTGGGTGGACTGGTTGGCATCACCGCTTCTTGCAATCTGGTCAGTCCGGTGAGTGCCATCATCATTGGATCCATCGCGGGAATTATCTCTGCAGCGGGCCCCATTTTGCTCGAAAAATGCCGGCTCGATGACGTGGTCGGCGCGGTGCCCGTGCACTTGTTCTGCGGCATCTGGGGAACACTATGCGTCGCGCTTTTCAACGAAGCTGGATTTTCCATGGCGGCTCTCGGCGTCCAAGCACTTGGCACGGTGGCGATTTGCGGCACGGCCTTCGTCATTGCTTGGATCACTTTCAAGCTCATCGATGTCACCATTGGCCTGCGTGCCAGTGATCACGATCAAGACCTCGGCCTCGACTTCACCGAGCACGCTGCGAACGCCTATCCATACTTCGACGCCTCGAAAGACTAGACCGCCGGGATTTGTGGGGGACACTGATCTGGGTGGCTTGCGGTGTGATCCGAGCTTGGAATTCGCCATCTTGTGGGCATTCTGCGCCCCGCCACCCCACTCATGAATCACCCGATCCGCCGTTATTTGGCGCTGGCAGCCGTCTTTTTCGCCGCATTTGGAGTTGTATCCGCCATGCGCACTTGCCGCAGCAGCGGGGGTCTCCGCGATTTGATCCCCGACATCGCGGGAAAAGACCCGAAGTTCCGCCCGGAAAAATTCACCCTGCAAGACCGCCCGCCGCTCAATCTCGATGACATCGAGCTGCTCTCGCGACTGAACGACGAATACGCCACACTCACTCGGTCCGTCGTGCCATCGGTGGTGAGCATCGATACCGCAGGAGTCCGCACCGAGCGCTTGCTCGACCTTTATGGACGCACCCGCTTGAAGCGCTACCCGACTCAGGGTCAAGGCTCCGGGGTCATCGTTTCCAAGGAAGGCCACGTCATCACCAACCACCACGTCATCGCCGGCCAGCAGCAAATCCAAGTGACTCTGCACGGCGGAAAAACTCACGTCGCCCGCTTGATCGGTGAGGACACTTTGCTCGACATCGCAGTGCTCAAACTCGATGGCGACGGGCCGTTCACGCCGCTCAAGCTGGGCGATTCCTCGCAGACGCAAGTCGGCCAGATGGTGTTTGCGGTTGGCAATCCGTTTGGACTCGGCGAGACGGTGACTCAGGGCATCATTTCGGCCAAAGAACGCTCGCTTTCGGACAACCAGCGGGATCTTTTCCAGACAGATGCCGCGATCAATCCGGGCAATTCCGGCGGTCCGTTGATCAACTTGCGCGGCGAAATCATCGGCATCAACGTGGCGATTTTCACGCCGGACCGCATGAATCCCGGCTTCCAAGGGGTGGGGTTTTCGATTCCATCGAACGAGGTCAAAGACTCATTGCTCCAGATTTTGGAGCGCGGCAGGCCCATCCGCGGCTTCATCGGGGTGCAAATGCGCGATCTCGATCCGGCGGTGCGCGCGGCTCTGCAATACGACGGCCAATACGGCTCCGCAGTGACTGGCGTCTCGCCCGGCTCGCCAGCACAGGCGGCGGGACTGCAGGCGCGGGACGTCATTTTATCCTATAATGGCGAAAATATCCGCAGCGCCGCGCAGTTGTTCTCGCTGGTGCAAGCGACCCGCAATGGCGAACAAGCCAGCTTGAAAGTTTGGCGGCAAGGACGGCTGCTGGAGCTCACAGCCGTGATCGCTGAAAGTGGCGAAGTCGCTTCTGGCGAGCGCACGGCTGAAGACGGGCGGGCCGCCCGTGCCCCGCTTGGTTCTCCAAACAGTCGCGAACCGGAGGAAATTCTCCAAGCCATCGGCATCGACGTCCGCGATCTATCGGTGCCTGAGCGGATGCGAGGATTGCGTGGCGTGGTGGTCACGAACTTGGCACCGAAGAGCTTGGCCGAGCGGCTGCTCCAGCCAGAAGATCTGATTTTCGCGGTGAACAACACACGCATCAGCAGTGCCCGCGAGTTTTTCATGCTGCTCGCGGCATCGGCTTCCTCACGGGACACCAGCGTGCAATTCGTGCGCGACGGCAGAATGCTGATGGTCACTCTTCCCGCAGTGCCAAGCGCAGAATAAGTGAGTTCTTTGCAATTAAAGCCGTCACCGAGACGTTTGTAGTTTCTTAAAATGCGTCGATCCAATCTGCCATATTTCTTTCTTGGGCTCGCCGCAGTGTTGGCAGTGGCCGCGCTGGCATTGCTGATTCTGCGTCCGGGAGTGGAGCCGGAGCCGCCGACGGAACAAGCTGCGACTCAGCCAGCGGTGCTCGCACCAGCGAAAGCTCCCGAAGTCAAAAAAGAGGAACCGCCGCTCGTTCCGGACGCACCAGAAGATTTGGAGGCGGTAATCAATCACTTGGGAATCGGCCTCTCTACCTCCAGTCCTGAGGAGCTGGTTCAGCAAATTGCCAAGGCATTTGAAACTGGTGACATGACGAAATTTGCCCGTCTCTTGGGACGGGACGCGCTGAGCCCCGAAAGCGCCGAGAGGCTCACGCAGCTCGCCGCTTCACCACTGCGCTTGCGCCAGCCCGACGGCGTCCGGGAAGTGGGTGAACTGGAACTCAACACCCGCACTCGCTGGTCATTCGAGCTGGCGGACCGCGAACCGGGGCGCGACCGGATTTTTCTCGATCTGAAACGCGCTGGCGGCAAGTGGAGCGTCGATAAAATCACCCTGCCACCGATCGCAGACCAGCCGATCCCAGAAGCTGCGCTCGCCGATTCTCTGGGTGTGGCGGACGGCTTCATTCGGGCGCTGCTCAATCTGAATTTTGAGAAGGCACGGGCGTTTGTGGACTCGGCGAAAGTCTCAGACGCCAAGATAGCGGGACTCTGCATTTTGTTTGAGGAGGGCGAATACCGGATGCGCAAGTCCAAGCCGCTGCGCTCGATGTTTCAACGCGCGGACACCGTCGGCTACCTCGCGAATGTCGAAACGACCGATGGCAAACAGCACGCTCAGTTCGCCCTGACCTTGCGGCGGCCACAAGACGTCGCGGAATGGCGCATCGCGGAAATCAATCTCGACCAATTGCTCGTCGAATACTCGCGGCGCGTGGCGGGCGGTGATGTCTATTATTCGCCGTTGGTCAAGAACCCCGCTGGCGGTGACACACTCGCGCTGTATTTCGAGTTTGATGACGATGAAATCAATCCGCGCACTCGGCGTCAGTTAGAAATCGTCACCGCGATTCTCAAATCCGATTCAGGCAAAAAAATCACCCTCAGCGGCCACACAGACGCGTTTGGAACGGACGACTACAACAACAGCCTGTCATCGCGCCGCGCGACGGTGGTGCAGAATTTCCTGATCCAAGCCGGCGTGAACACGGCCCAAATCATCAGTCTCGCCAAAGGTGCCAGCCAACCCAGACGCCCGAATTACACCGAGTCTGGCGAAGACAATCCAGAAGGCCGCCGCGCCAATCGCCGCACGGAGATTTATTTGGATTTCTGAGCCTAGGCGGGAATTTCGGAACAACGAAAAACTCGAAAAGTCTCGAAAAAAGAATCAAGAGCTAGGTGAGGCTTGCGGCTTAAAAGGTGACTCTTCTTTCGTCAATTTCGTCGATTTCGTTGTCTCTCTTTCTGAATTTTGGCCGAGCAGCTTTCCGCGAAGTCGCGGCTGACAAGGATGTCGGTCCTCCTTGGAAAAATCCGGCTGGACCGCACGCGGTTTCCGGCGCTCATTCCGCGCACGATCATGTTTGTCATTTCCATCGCCGCATTGAAGCGCAACACGGCCATTCTCCGTGAAGTGAAAGAAGCCGCCGGGTGTCGGCTGGTGCTCGCTCTCAAGGGATTTTCGTGCTGGAAGGCATTTCCCTACATCCGCGCCGACCTTGATGGCTGCTGCGCTTCCGGGCTGTGGGAAGCTTGGCTGGCGCGTGATCATTTTCAGAAACACGTCATCACTTACTCGCCTGCTTACGACGAAGCAGACATCGAGCAACTCTGCGGTTTCACGCATCACTTGGATTTCAACTCGCTCTCGCAGTGGTTCCGCTTTCGCGAAATGGTCATCTCGCATCCGCGTTTTCTCAGCGGCGAGCTGCAATGCGGCTTGCGCGTGAATCCAGAATGCTCGACCGGCCAGACGCCGATTTATGATCCCTGCGTGGCCGGTTCGCGGCTGGGCATCACCGCAGAACAACTCGCAGGAGCGGACCTTACCGGACTCTCGGGACTGCATTTTCACACGCTCTGCGAGCAGGACTCGGACGATCTCGAAAAGACGCTGGTCGCGGTGGATGAAAAATTCGGCCACCTGCTGCGCTCGCCGAAATTCACTTATCTGAACATGGGCGGTGGTCACTGGATCACCAAGCCTGCTTACGACCGGGAGCGACTCATCCGCGTGGTCCGCGAAGCACAGGCGGCCTATCAAGTCGATGTCTGGCTGGAGCCCGGTGAGGCGATTGCCATCCACAGTGGAGTGCTGCGCGCTACGGTGATGGACGTGTTTCAGTCGGCTGGTCACAAACTCGCGATTCTCAATATTTCCGCGACTTCGCACATGCCAGACGTGATGGAAATGCCGTATCGCCCCGATGTTTTCCTCGTCGAGAAAATCGCGACCAGCGACCAAAACTCCGCTGATTCAACGCCCGCCGTCACTTTCGAGGGAGAAATTTACCTGCCCGCTGGTGATCCCCAATTCCCGGAAAAAGTCGCCCGTTTGGAGCACGTGTATCGTCTCGGCGGCCCGACTTGTCTGGCGGGTGATGTCGTCGGCGACTTCGCTTTTTCGCGTGAACTGAAAGTCGGTGACGTTCTCGTTTTCGACGACATGGCGCACTACACGATGGTCAAGACCACGACTTTTAACGGTGTGAAACACCCACCCATCGCGCTGCAACACGAAGACGGACGCCTCGAAGTCATCCGCGAGTTTTCCTACCCCGACTTCCGCGACCGCCTGTCGTGATATTGGAGTGCGGAATTCACTGCGCTGACGACTGGAAATCCTGCCCTGTGAGGATGGCTCTCGCCTCGCCGACGAGAAACAACGAACCTGCCACAAGGATCGGTTCTTCATGCGTCTGAGCGGCCGCGAACGCAGCGGCGAAATTCTTGTAAATCTGGTGCGGCGGCGCATTTTTCGGCAAACACGCGGCGAGTTCTGGTGAGGTAACGACTCGCGGTGAATCCACCTCACACAGAAAAACACGAGCCGCGAGCGGGGTTAAAATTTCGAGAATCCCGGCGATGTCTTTCAAGGCCACCGCGCTGAAAATCAGGGTCGGTTTTTGCTCGGGAAACATCGTGCGCCACGTTTCTGCGAGCACTTTGGCCGCTGGCACGTTGTGCGCGCCGTCGAGAATCACGCCGCGTTGGATTTCCTCGAAGCGCCCGGGCCATGACACGTTAGAAAGTCCGTAGCGCACGCTATCTTCGCGCAGCGCCAGCCCCGCAGCGTGCAATGCGGCCACCGCCAGCGCGGCGTTCCACTGTTGATGCTGGCCCGCCAGCGCAAGCGAGTAACCCAGCAATGGCTCCTCGACAAACATCAGCGGAGCGCGCGTTTCATTCGCTTGCTGCTCCAGCACCGTCCGGGCTTCCGGCTCTTGCGGCGCGGAAATCGCGGGCTTTCCAGCCACGAAAATCCCAGCTTTCTCGGCGGCAATTTCCCCCAGCGTGCTGCCGAGCCACTGCATGTGATCCATGCCGATGGGCGTGATCACGCAGACATCCGCAGGCACCGCTGTGGTCGCATCCAGCCGACCGCCCATGCCCGTTTCCAGCACGATCAGCTCGCAGCCGCACTCGCGGAACCACCTCATCGCAAGCACCATCGCGATCTCGAAAAACGTCGGATGAGTCTCCATCCGCTCGCAGATGACTCGCAGCTCACTCAGCATCGCGGCGCAGTTTTCCTCAGGAATCTGCCGACCGGAAACTTGGATGCGCTCCCGGAAGTCGATCAAATGCGGCGAGGTAAATAAGCCAGTCCGTCGCCCGCAAGCGCGCGCAATGCTGTCGATCATCGCGCAGGTGCTGCCCTTGCCATTGGTGCCCGCCACATGAATCACCTGCGCATCGTGCGCGGGAAATGCCAGAGACTCGCGCAGCAAGCGGCGTGTGCCATCGAGCCCGAGTTTGATCCCGAACATTTGGATGGAAAACAACCACTCGATGGCCTCTCGGTAGTGCATTTCTACGATCCGCTTCCGTTTTCTGGCTGAACGATCCGCCGCTTGCGAACAGGCAGGTGTTGCGGCATCACCGCCGAAAACAAATGCACCAAAGGATAGGCGCTAAGCGCCATAATCACGCCGGAAATAATCATTCCAAGAATGAAACTCGCCGCATTCAACTCGCCGACACCAGGCACATCGAACTGAACCTTGATCAGGAAATGAGGCATCGGCACCAGCAGCGTCTCGCGCAGCCATTTTCCGAGCACGTATTGTGCGTAAAGCACAGCCGGTGTGCTGAGAGGATTGCTAATCCAGCAAGCGGCCATCGCAAAAGGCACATTCGCGCGGAAACGCATCGCAAACAATGCCGCTGGAATCATCTGGAACGGCATCAGCATCATGGAGAAAAAACCGCCAATCGCGAGGCCGGAAGCGACGGTATCTCGACAGGGAATCCACAAACAGCGCTCCGAAATGGGCTTGGAAATGACCCGCCACCAAGGTCGATCTCGCAAGTGTGGATGCCGCAGCGACTTGAGCGCTTGGCGGACCAACTTGAGGTAGCGTTTTTTCATGAGAGAAACGGGAGAAATGTCAGACGGGCGGGAACATCCGGCTCACGTGCCCGACATTCAACCGCAAATCTCGACACCTTTGCGTGGTGACGTTTTGAGGGGTCAGCGCAGTTATTTTCCTGTCGAGGGAATCAAATTGAGATGTGGCACGTATTTTGCTTCACAACGCGTCATTCAAGCCTAGGTTGGCGGCGGCAACGGGAGTGCCAGCCATGGCAGATTTATCGTTTCATCAATCACTGAGTCAGCAGCAGACGCTCGCGCCCCAAATGCGCAAGAGTCTGGAAATCCTGCAAGCGGGGACGATGGAGCTCACGCAGTTGATCACTCAAGCGCTGGAGATGAATCCGGTCTTAGAGGATGTCACGGAGTCCATTTCACTCGATGAAGAAGGTCCCGATCCCGAAGAAGCGGATTCTTTGGAATATCTCAACGAGACGGACGACGATTGGCGCGACCGCTCGATCATGGAGGGAAAATCCTCGCCATGGACGCAGGAAGACGAAGAACGGCGGCAGCGAATTTACGATACGATCGTCGCCCCGGTCACGCTGCAGCAGCATTTGCAACAGCAGCTCGATCTTTCGATGGTGGAGCCACAGGTGCGAGCGGCGGCGCAGGCCTTGCTGGGCAATCTGGATGATCGCGGATTTCTCGATCTGTCGGCGAATGAATTGGCCGCGAGACAGGGCATGAAGCCAGCACACATGAAGGCGGCGCTGAGTTTGCTTCAGTCGTTTGAACCCGCCGGTGTCGGCGCTTCGGGCATCGCGGAATCGTTGTTGCTGCAACTGGAGCGCGCAAGTGGTCGGGAAACGATCGAATACAAAATCGTTCGCGATCATCTGGAGGATCTGGCTCGGAAACGCCAGCCGCAGATCGCCAAGGCGCTGGGAACCAGCATTGAGCGCGTCGCCGAAGCCGCAGCAAACATCGGCCGCCTCACTCCCAATCCCGGCGGAGATTTCAACCCAAGCGGGAATCCCTACATTTTACCGGACGTCGTGATCGAGAAAAACGATGATGGCTTCTTGGCGGCGCATCTCACGGGTGAGCACCTGCCGCAACTGCGCATCAATGATTTCTACAAGGACATGATCGGCAAAAGCGGAGTCGATGCCAAAGCGCGGCAGTTTCTGCGCGACCAAATCCGCGATGGCCGCAGCCTGATCCGCTCGATCTCGCTGCGCCAAGAAACCATCCTCGCCATCGCGCACAAGCTGATCGAGCACCAGCAGGAATTCTTTCGCAAAGGCCCGCGCTTTTTGCGGCCGCTGACGATGAACGAGATTGCCGACGAACTCGGCATGCACGCGACGACGGTCTCGCGGGCAGTCGCGGGGAAATACATTCTCACGCCGCAGGGGCTGATGGAAATGCGGACATTTTTCGCCACTGGCTATCAATCGGAAGATGGCACCGAGGTTTCAAACGCTGGCGTGCGCGAGGCGATCCAGCAGTTGGTGGCGGCTGAGAATCCCGCCAAACCGATGTCTGATGAGGCGCTGATGAAGTCTCTGGCCGTTCAGGGCGTCAGCGTGGCGCGGCGGACCATCGCAAAATACCGCGAGCAGCTCAACATCCTGCCGTCTCACCTCCGCAAAACGTACCAAGTTTCCAGCCCCAGCCGCACGACGGGGTGAATGTCGTCGGTGGCGGCGGTTCGTAACCGCCATGCCCAAAAACGCGGCGATCTATTCCCCCGGCTCGCTGGTTTTTTCAGACAGCAGTGCCTCGGCTGCGAGTTCGGCAAACGAGCCAGGAGCGCCGACATAGTGGATCTTTCGCTCGCCATCGAGCACATAGACCAGCGGCAGCGCATTCACGCGGTATTCGGCGGATAACTGGCGACCTGGGTCGGAAAAGTTCCGCCAGTTGACGGTTCCTTCGGCTTCCAGCGAGCGGAGTTTTTCGAGCGCATCTTGACTCACTCCGAGCACCTCGACCGCCCGGCCTTCGAATTTGCGCTTCATTTCCGAAGTGATGGAAATGACCTGCTCGGAATTGTCCGTGTTGTGACTCCAGAACAGCAGCACGATGATTTTCCCGGCGAAATCCGACAATTTCAGCGGTCGCCCAGCGGAATTGACTCCACTGAGGTCCGGAGCGATGCGGTCCTTACTGAGGTAGCGGATCATGTAGAGTTCGTCCTCAGCGAGCTTCGCCACCGTGACGCCGCCGAGATCAATGTCGGAGCTGTCGATGATTGCCTTGCGCAAATAGGACAGGCGTTTGCGCATGAGTTCGGGGTTGTCGCCCAGACTTTTGAGAAGCATCGCCGAGCCGAGCGCTGCCACGCCTTGGGTCTTGGGATCGGGATGGGACTTTTGGATTTTTTCCAGCAGATTGACCGCGCGCGGGTCGTTCGTGCCAGCCATTGCCATGCAGACGGGCATGATCTTGGGATGTTGTAGGTGATACTTTTCCAGAGCCTTGAAAACCGCGTCGATCTCATCGGAAAAGACCAAAGCGGTGGTGCCGTCATCGCGCATTTCACGCAAGCCAGGTGCCATGCCCAAGAACCAAGCGAGCGATTCCAAGGTCCAATCCTGATCCAGCGCCGGACTGATCTGCGCCCACAGCTCGCGGGTGTACTTCAGCGCATCCGGGCGCTTGGCGAGGACTGCTGTGCGTGCATCTGGCGTGGTCGCAGCGCGGATTTCCAGCGACCAGGTCTCCATCGCGAGTTGCCAAGATTTGCGGATGCGCTGGGCCTGAGCTGGTGTGGCGGGTGAATCTGCGGCAAGCAGCAACAGCGCGGCAGTTGCAATCAGGCGGCTCGAAATTTTCATAAGCGACAAGTAACGATGCTTCCCACACGGATGGAATCCGAAAAAATCTGCACCGCCTCAAACCCGCAGAAACATCCGGTGAACAGGCTTGCGCGGTGTGAAATGAGCCTCCAAGCTCACCAACATCATTATGAACGAACGACGCGTCGTCATCACTGGCATTGGCTGCATATCTCCCTTGGGCAACGATTTAACCACCACTTGGGAGAGCCTCAAGGCCGGTCGCAGCGGCATTAGCCGCATCACCCAACTCGACCCCGAGCCTTTTGACTGCAAGATTGCAGGCGAGGTGAGAAATTTTAATGCAGATGGATATTTCCGCGTACCCAAGGACGCGCGGCGCTCAGACCGTTATGTGCAATTCGCCGTGGCCGGGGCCAAAATGGCGGTCGAGGATTCCGGGTTGGATGTGTCCCAGATCGATCCGCGCCGTTTCGGCGTGATGGTCGGCAGCGGCATCGGCGGCTTATCGACGCTGGAAAATGAACACGGAACCTACATGACGCGCGGGCCGAAACGCGTCTCGCCGTTCACCATTCCAATGATGATCTCGAACATCGCCAGTGGCATCATTTCCATGGAATTCGGCCTCATGGGGCCAAACATGGCGATTGTCACCGCCTGCGCCACCTCCAACCACAACATCGGTGAAGCCTGGCGCATCATCAAATTTGGCGATGCCGATGGCTTCATCTGTGGCGGTGCCGAGGCGACCATCCTGCCGATGGGACTGTGCGGATTTGCCAACATGAAGGCGCTCAGCACGCGAAACGACGACCCCGAGCGTGCTTCCCGGCCCTTCGACAAGAACCGCGATGGCTTCGTCATGGGCGAGGGCGCGGGAGTGATCGTGATCGAGGAGCTGGAGCACGCGAAAAAACGCGGTGCGAAAATTTATGCGGAGCTGATCGGCTATGGGGTGAGCGCGGATGCCTACCACCTTAGCGCGCCCTCACAAGACGGCAGCGGACCCGCCTACGCCATTTCGATGGCCCTGCGCCACGGACACAAAAACCCGACCGATGTCGATTATCTCAACGCCCACGCCACTTCCACCGGCCTAGGCGACATCGCAGAAACCAAAGCCATCAAGCTGGCCTTCGGCGATTATGCGAAGAACGGCCTGATGGTCAGCTCGACCAAATCCATGACGGGCCACATGCTCGGTGCGGCGGGCGGCATCGAGCTCATCGCCTGCATCATGGCCATCCGAGACGGCATTGTTCCGCCGACCATCAACATCGAGGAGCAAGACCCCGAGTGCGATCTGGACGTGGTGCCGAATGTGGCGCGCGAGGCAGAAGTGAAAGTGGCCATCAGCAACAGCTTCGGCTTCGGCGGCCACAACGCGTCGGTTCTCGTTTCCAAGTTCGAGTGAGCCATGGATTCCGTCCGCTACCGGCATGCCTGTGAAGTCGCTTTCGGCGATACAGATGCCAGCGGCTGGATGCACTTCCCTAACATTTTTCACTATTTCGAGCAGGCAGAGCATGCGTTTTTGAAATCGCGCGGAGTCTTGGTTTTTGATCGCTCACTAGGCGGCTGGCCACGAGTGAATGTCACCTGCGATTACAATCGGCCCCTGCACGCGGGAGATCACATCGAGGTCTGTCTGGAAATTTCACGCATCGGCACTTCTTCCATCACTTGGGAATTTGAAGTGCTGAATCCCTCTGCTGAAATCGCCGCCTTCGGCAAAGTGGTCACCGTCCGGGTCAACGCGGCGGGCAAACCACAAGCCATCAGCGATGCCGAGCGAGCCGCACTAGAGCGCAAAAACTGACGCCCCCCCGGGCACGCCGAGCTCCTGCTCGGCAAAATCTCCTCATCCCTCGGGAACGCCGAGCTCCTGCTCGGCAAAATCTTCTCATCCGCTTCAAAAAAAGTGCCGCCAGGGAATCCGCGGCAAGCCCGGACAAACTACCGTTGCTCCGATCAAGGCCTGGCGGGGTTCGCTTGCCGGACCTCCGAGGCCCCTGACAGCGGCGAGAGCCAAACCCGGACTCGCAGTCTCCGCAATCTGTAATTTTGACCAAAACGCGGATCCTCTCGCGCCGCTTTCTTGCTTGGCAGGAAACACCGGAGCCGGAAGCATCTTCCCATGTCGAGTTTGATCCGGGAGTATGTGGGACTGCGCGTTCGTGTGGACGACGTAGTTTACATGCCAGGCCTGGATTCGCCGCTCAACAAGCCGCACCCATTCGTTTATTTCATCTCGATCTTCAACGACTCGCCCGTGCCCGTGGTCATTCGCGGCCGCAAGTGGGTGGTGCGTGAGGACGACGGCGAAGTCACCGTGGTCGAGGGCGAGGGCGTGGTCGGACAAAAGCCGATCATCGATCCCGGCGAGCACTTTTCCTACAACAGCTACCACGTGGTGGCGCGGCGCGCGCGAGTCTCCGGCGCGTTTTTCGGCGAAGCAGCCGGCGAATGGGTCTTCGCGAGAATCCCAGAATTCAGCTTAGAAGTGCCGGGGCAGGTTTAACCTGAGAAAAGAATTAGGAACAACGAAAGGGTCAAAAAGCCGCGAAAAAAGAGGCTGTTTGGGTCTTTTTACTGAATCCCATAAGATGTGAGCGGAAGCATTCTTAACTCATTCAAATTTCGTCACTTTCGCGTTTTTCGTTGTTCTAAATATCGGCATTCGGGTTGAACCGGACCTCGCAAACCCACGAGTTTTCGCCGAGTTGGGGCTCAGCGCTCCCGGGGGATTCAACCGCTGATCACTTCATCCATGCGGACGTCATGGGCTTGGGAAAAAGTATCCGGCACCATTTGGCAGGCGTGACAAATGCCGATTTTCAACGCGTCGGGGCGAGCTCTCGCCAGCATGCGGTCGTAGAAACCACGGCCACGGCCCAGCCGACCACCGTGTGAATCAAACGCGAGACCGGGACAAAAATAGGCGTCGATTTCACCCAACTCCACCTGCGGCAGTGCTGCGGATGGCTCAAGAATCCCAAATTTTCCCGGATTTAAGTCGCTAGCGAGGTTCACCACTTGGTGGAAAAAAAGCTCATCGCCGATGACTCGTGGATAAACCCAGCGCCGCTCGGCATGGCGCGAGACGATTCCTGATAAGTCCGGCTCTCCCGGCAGCGCGGCGAAAACGGCGATGGTTCTGGCGGTGGCATATTTCCCGAGCCAGAGCTCGACAGCGGTCTCGATCTCGCGGGTGTCCACGCTACAATCACGCAGTTTCTCGTGCATCGCTTGGCGAAGCTGGACCTTTGGATCAGTGGACGGTGGAAATGCCTCTTGCAAGCGACTCGCGTTTTCCCATGCTTAGCGACGATGAAGGTCATTTGGCAAGCGGTGATGTGTTTGACCTTGAGCGTGGCGCTGGTGCTGGCGGAGGAGAAAGAGGCGAAGCCGTTTGTTTGGAATGCGCCAAAGATCGCGCAGAGCCTTTTCACGCAAGAACTCGGCATGCTGGATGCGGAGCGCGACGAGTATGCGACCAACTTGGCGAACCACGCCGCCAGTTTGGTGATTTCCAGCGAGGCCTCGCCGTCATCGCTGGCCGATGCTCGCCGGATGCTGGCGCTCGCACTGCACCTGTCGCAGCGGAACAAACGCGCGTTGGTCGTCGGTTTTCAACTCTCCAAGGGCATGATGCCGGAACTCGCTGAGGGAAATTACAGCCCGCAGGCATTTGCGCGGCTTTTGTTCTCGCGTGGCCGGATTCTTGAAGAACAAGGCGGTGCCGAAAATGCCTTACTCGCTCGCATGTTCATCGAGTTTTCATCCTCGATGGACCCGCGAAATGAAGACGCCGTTTATGCCAGCGAAGTGCATCGGCTAGATCACGGAGAACTCGATTGGGCGACCATCACCGATCCAAAGCCCGCCAAACCATGACATTTTGTTCAGATTAGGAATTCGGGACAACGAAACGGTCGAAACGAACGAAAACAGAAAGAGTCATATCTTCTGCTTTCGAGTTTTTCGAGTTTTTCGTTGTTCATACCTTTACTCTCAATTTTAGACCGCAGCATGGCCACTGAGATTGAGCGCAAGTTTCTCGTCAGCGATTCCTCGTGGGACGATGGCTCTGAGGGCACGCGCATGGCCCAAGGCTACTTGTCCACCGACCCGGGCCGCAGCGTGCGCGTCCGTCTCGCCGCGGAACAGGCGTGGATCACGATCAAAGGTCGCACCGCAGGCATTTCCCGGCCGGAGTTTGAATACCCGATTCCCGCAGAAGACGCGCAGGAGCTGCTGAGCATGTGCTTGCCGGAAATCATCGATAAAACCCGCTACCGCATCCCATTCGGCGGACACATCTGGGAGGTCGATGTTTTCCACGGCGCGAATGAAGGACTGGTTCTCGCCGAAGTTGAGCTAGCGCAGGAATCGATTTCACCCGAGCTGCCGCCATGGCTGGGAGACGAAGTTTCTGCGGACTTCCGCTTTTCCAATTCCAGTCTCTCCAAGCAGCCGTTTGGGACATTCTAACAACCGCCTCGGTTTTGGCCGCCGCCCTTGCGATCTATTGCGGCTTCAATCCGCCACTCCGGGCGCGCTTGGTGGGCGCTGGCTCAGTCACGTTGCGGTTACGCGTTTGCAAGGCTTCGAGCTGGCTTTGAGGCAGAAAAGGCGTCACCAGCGAGTCATCCAAATCAAAAGTCCCCGCGAAGTCTTCCCGGCTGTCAGAATCTTGTTTGCCGAAAACTTGCTCCTCGATCAGGTGAAACACCATATCGCCCACGTCCTGGCATTTGCGAATGCCCCACTCGCGCATCAAGGTGGAGCCCATCGGGCCGAATTGTTCGAGCGCGAAATCGCGAAATCCCTCTAGCAATTCCGGGCCGCTGACGTGCCGCGCCATCCCGCCATTGCCCTCAGCGATGCGCTTGAGCGTGAAATCCAGAGCGTCTTTGAGGAAAAAATAGGCATGCGGATCAAAGCGCTTCTCACGCTTCAAAATGGAAACGACGGATTGCTCAAATTGCATGGCCTGCATGCCAGCAAGATGCAGAAGTGGCGGCGCTGTGTCAAAGGGGTTAGTCGCAGTTTGAGTTTTCCTTGGTTGAATCAAGTGTGGATTGGTGGAGCGGACTCGCTTAGCGTCCGCCTGCCGATGCCGAAAAGCGACCCGCCGGAATCCAACCGCCGCAAGACCGCGACTGCCCCTCGTTCGCGCGGGCCGAGTTTCGTGTCGTTGTTGTTTTTTTGGCCGTTTCATTTGTTCAACTTTCTAACACGGGCGCACGGCATGTTCGCGAAGTTCATGCTGCGGATGGTCGGTTATCCGCTGGTGGCGGGGCTTTACGCGCTGCTTTTCCTCTCCGTCGTCTATGGCTACCGCGCCCAGCAATACGATCTGGGGCGGGTTCATGAAATGCCAGAGCGCTCGATCATTCGCGACCGCCTGGGCGAGGAAATCGGGCGCATTCACGGCGAAAAACGTTCGCTGGTGCCGTTGAATCAAGTCGCAGAACATTTCCGCAAAGCGATCCTCGCCCGTGAAGATGAGCGATTTTACTCGCACGTCGCAGTCGATCCCATCGGCATGGTGCGCGCCATGGTGAAGAATATGGAGGGCAAACGCGAGGGCGCTTCCACCATCACCCAGCAGCTCGCTTCCGATATTTTCCAGCTCAAGCGCGGTGAGAAACGTGGTGACTTGCCACGGCAGTTGGACCGCAAGTTTCTTGAAATCGCCATCGCCGTGCGACTCGAAGCAGCGCTGAAAAAAGACGAAATTCTCGAGGCCTACATCAACCAGATCAACTGGGGCCGCCAAATCAAAGGCATCGGCGAGGCATCTCGCATTTACTTCGAGAAACATCCGTCCGAACTCACGCTTTCGCAGTCGGCACTGCTCGCCGGCATCGTCCGCGGGCCGGATTCGTTCAATCCCTTCAAGTCGATGGATGCCGCCACCCGCGAGCGCAACACCACGCTTGAGCGGATGGTGAACGCCGGTTCCATCACCCGCGCCGAGGCGGATGCCGCAAAGCTGGAGCCCATCGAGGTGCGCCCGCAAATCCGCCGCGCCGCCCGAGAATCGTTCGCCATGGACCTGATTCGCCGCGATTTGGAAATCATCTTGGAGAAACAAGACATCGTGCTCGGCGGGCTGGAAATCATCACCACCATCGACCTGCGGATTCAGCAGAAGGGCGAGGAAGCGCTGGAGAAAAAGCTCAGCGCGGTCGAGCGGCTGCCCGGATACGCCCACCCCACCCGCGCGGCGTGGCAGCGGCTGCCGGAAGACTCGCGCAACGAGCCGAAGTACATCCAAGGCGGCGCCGTGGTCATCGAGAACCGCACCGGCGGCGTGCTCGCCGTGGTCGGCGGACGCGATGCGAATGAATCGCGTTTCAACCGCGCAAAGGACGCCAAGCGTCAAGTGGGCTCGATTTTCAAACCGTTCGTCTATCTCACCGCCTTCGACGAAGGCCTGCGCCCGGACAGTCTGATCAGCGATGGTCCGATCCAGCCGGGCGAAATCAAAGGCGGTGGCACCTGGCGACCTCGAAACTCTGATGGAAAATATGGCGGCATGATGCCCGTTTCTTACGGCTTGATCCGCTCGCGCAATACGATGTCGGTCCGCGTTGGCAATCACGCTGGCATCCCGCGCGTCACGGAAGTCGCGGCGAAGGCCGGATTTTCCATGAAAATGCCGCAGAATCCCTCGTCGTTCCTCGGCTCATGGGAAGGGACGCCGTGGGAAGTGGCCACCGCTTACACGATTTTTCCGAACGACGGCGTGCGCTACCGACCGTACGTGATTTCCGAAATCCGCGACCGCGATGGCAATGTGCTCTATTCCACGCTGCCGCTTCCCTACCAAGCGGCGTCCGGCGGCTCGGCGTGGTCGGTCTCGCGCATCCTCAATGAAGTCGCCACGCGCGGCACCGCCGCCTCGGTGAAACGGCTCGGCTTCGACAAGCCCTGCGGCGGAAAAACTGGCACCACCAACGACTTCAAAGACGCTTGGTTCGCTGGCTACACCTCCAGCCTCACCTGCGCCGTGTGGGTCGGTTTCGATAAACCAAAAAAAACCATCCAAGGCGGATTCGGCTCGGTGCTCTCGCTGCCAGTCTGGGTGGACATCATGAAAACCGCCGATCGCCTTGGTTACAAAGCCGGCCAAATTCACTCCAAGGTCAACTTCGTCAGCATGGATATCTGCCGCCTCTCGGGAAAACGCGCGACGGCTGGCTGCGCGGAAGCGGGCACTTTGCATTCGGACCGCGTCCCGGCAGACATCGCCTTACCGGAAAATGATTTTTGCCCGATCCACCCGGCGCGTGCGCAAGCCGTCGTCGATGAACCCGAAGACGCGCCACCACGCGCAAACCCTGTGGAAGACGCGCCGCCACGCGCCAAACCGGTGGAAGAAGCACCGCTCCGCGCCTTGCCAGTGGAATGAAAGTCACCCATCCATGGAGCGCGAAATTGATTCTGCATCTTCTCTCCCTCATTTTTGCGGAATAAATTCCGCGCTCCAATTCGTTTCTGATCCATGTCCACCTGGCGTCCCATCGGTCCTCTGCCACTCTGGAAGCGCTGCCTTCCCGAGTTTCTGCACGGACCGGTGCGACTGAGTTTCCAGCTCGGAGTTTTCGGGCTGATCATCTTCTCGGGATTCGCCTTTTTCTACTTCATGTTGGCGATGCGCTTCGATCTCAAGGAAGTCGCGAAATTGCCGACCGGCACCTTGTTTTACGACCGCAACGGCGAGGAAATCGTCGTGCCAGGCGTCTCGGGCCGCCGCTTGGTCGAGCGGGCGGACATCCCGGATTTCCTGGTGAAATCGCTGATGGCTCGCGAGGACGCGCGATTTTTCGAGCATCGTGGCGTGGACGTGCGCGGACTGGCACGCGCCACCGTGCGGAACATCAAGGACCGGGATTTCACCCAAGGCGCCTCCACGCTGAGCATGCAGCTCGCGCGCAATAGCTTCGAAATCCGCGAGAAATCTCTGCACCGCAAGTTTCTCGAAATCGCGCTCACCTACCGCGTGGAAGCCCACTATTCCAAGGACGAGATTCTCACGCACTACCTCAATCGCATCTACTTCGGCGCGGGCGCGTATGGCATCGAGCAGGCGGCTCGCACGTATTTTGGCAAGCCGACGCGTGAACTGACCGATGCCGAGTGCGCGCTTCTCGCCGGAATCATCCGCGGTCCGCACATTTTCTCGCCGCTGAGAAAACCCGAGGCCGCGCTCGAACAACGCCGCCAGACGCTCAACCGCATGCTCGCCATGGGATTCATTGATGCCCCGCGCCGCGATGCGCTGAACGCGGAACCTCTGAAGCTGGCAAAAGCGCTGCCCGCCGGAAATCAGACGTCTTACGCGCTGCAAGCCGTTGAGCGCGAACTGGAGCGCATATTGGACGCGAACCACCTTCCGCCAGACGGCATTCACATTCACACCACCATCGATATGGGTTGGCAGCGGCGTCTTGAAACCGAGCTGAATCATGCGGTGATGGCGCTTGAAAAAGAAAAAAGCTGGCCGCATCCAGCCTCCGTCGATCACCAGCCGGGCGCAGAAACCGCTTATTTGCAATACGCAGCAATCACCACCGAGACTCGCAGCGGCGCGATATTGGCGCTGATTGGCGGGCGGAATTTCAACCACTCCAGCATGGATCGGACCCACGCCACGCGGGATCTAGGCTCGGCGTTCGAGCCATTCGTCGCCGCCGCCGCTGCGGAACGTGGCAGACTCGTGCTACCGGGCAGGCCCGTGCAAACTGGTCGCCAAATCGGCGCAGCAGAAGTCGAGCGCCTCGCCAAACGCGTGGGATTTCGTGGGCCGTTCGGTGAGGACGACGACTTGTTTCGCGGCAGCGTGGCGGCCACACCGCGCCAGATGTCACTCGGACTCGCCACGCTCGGCAACAAGGGCAAACGCCCAAAAACATTTTTCATCCAAGAAATCCGCGATGCTTCTGGAGAGGTGCTTTTTCGCACCGCGCCTCAAAGCACTCCCGCGCTGAGCGCCAATGCCGCGCTGGATGCCGTCAGTGTGCTCGAACAAAAAAATGGCACGCGCACCTTCACCGGCGCGACCGGTTCCGAGCGCGATGCCTGGACCTTGCGCCTTGGCCCCAACGGCTCGACTGCGATCTGGATCGGCTTTGACCAGCCCACCCCCATCGCTCCAGAGCCACGCCTGAAGTCGCTTCTCGACGAGTTCGTCAGGCGCTTGGACAACGGCTGAACTTTAAAAAATCAGCGGTTCAAGCGAAGCGGCTTCTTCTGCGCGAGAGGCTCATTCCTAGCAATCCGCCAGCGAAAATCATCAGTGGCGCTGATGGCTCGGGAACCGCAGCAATCGACACATTATCAAGAGAACTGATGTTGTTGTAAGTCGTGTTCCCGTTGAAAAATGTGATGCTAGTGGAGGTGCCACTTGCGGTGAATCCCGCCTTAAATAACTGCCAATCTAAGCTGGAAGTCGGTGCTGCGGGATTGGTGAAACTAATCCTCGATCCGTCATTGATTTGGAGATCCACGGTCGATGGGAAGTATGTTGAACCGTTGGTCGCAGACCCTACATAAAAGCTAATCTCATAAGCTTGGCCAATGTCTGTCGCCAGATTTTGAGTGAGGCCACTTCCTGAAAAGTTGGTTCCTGGCCCCGTTAAATCGAGCCACTGATTGCCGTCTTGTGCCTGAAATAGGATCAGATCCTCGACGTAACTACCGCTGACAACTGTCGAATCGATTCCCACAACTGTCCATCCAGTGATAACCGTTGAACCTGCACCGTAAGACTCAAAGGTGCCGGGATTTACCACCGGAGCTTCAAATGAACCATTCACAAAAACGGCAGCTTCGATATTTGCTGCGAGAGACAGCGCGGTAAGCGCGACGATCTTCAGTCTGACATTGAATTTCATAATTTGATGTTCTGGGGGATTGGTATTAAATTCTCATTCCAACGGGTATTATTACCCTTCGAATGATGAAATCTCTAACCCAAGTTTCTCATTGTGACGCTGTAGCCTTTGATTTTGCAGGGATCCTCTACCAAAGGCACTACAAAGTCGTGATTAGTCTATCTTCAGGTCGGGTTCGTTTTGGGCTGTCTACATGATGAATTTCCGGGCTGGAT
>JBGSLX010000216.1:0-10947 GCA_041740475.1 Akkermansiaceae bacterium
GTCGCGGACGATGCCGAAGGTGACATCCCCCGTGGCTGCGGAGAGGGCGGTGATCATGTCCTCCACAGTGACCACGTTCGTGCCGTTGATGGAGGCGATGAGGTCGGATTCGAGGAGGCCCGTGGTGGCGGCGGCGGATCCGAGGTAAGCGCCTTGGAAGTAAACTCCACCGTCGTCTGGGTTGGTTCCAAAGGCGGAAGCTTCTTCAATGGTGATGACCGATTTGATCTGGGCACCGAGCCAACGGAAGATACTCGGCAGACTGTCTGGCTGGGGAGACGGGGGAGGCGGAACATCGGAACCGGCCAGTGCCGGAATCCGGACGGTGATGCTCTTGGAGTTGACCGTGAAGGGCCGCGTGGTGACGCCGAACTGATTCATCGGGAAGTTGACAAATCCCAGAGTGAGCGCAGGCGATCCGGCCAAAACTTGAAAGTTTCCGCTAGCGGGTGACACAAACATGGGGTCGCCTGTAAGTGAGTTGGCATCGCAGCCATTCGAGGCGTAGGCGGTGCGCATCGCTTCCGTTGGAAAGAGATTGTAATCCAGACGCTCGCCCCATTTGACGGGAATGCTAGGCATGATAGCTGGCTTGTAAGAGTCACTGACGATGTTTTTCTCGAAGATATCACCGCTGTCAGGATACCAAACGTGGGGATGGAGGGAGTTCCTGAGAATGACGTTGTTGCGACCAGTGCGGTAGAAGCCCTCCCGCCACTTGAGGCCGCGGTTGAGGAGCAGGTTGTTCTCGATCAGGTAGTTGGACGAGCCGTCATCAAGGTCGATGTCCCACCCGTGATCGCACTGCCAGCGAGAATTTCGCAGGATGGTTTGCTCATTGGCATCGAGTAAAGAAACGGCCTTGAGCTGGGAATTGGTGGCATTATTGATGCGCCAGAATCGATCACGACCCCATGAGTTGAATGATCCGTGGTCGTGGGTTTCGAGCACGGTGTCGAAAGTATCGCAAAACTCGATGATGTGACCGCCCCAACAACCATCGCCGATATTGATGCCGGCGCGGGCGCAATCGTAAATCGAGCAGTGGCGCACGGTGATGCGCGAGGACATGCTGATCTGGACACCCTCAGGCTGCTTCTCGACCCGGCCGATGCCGGTGATCAGGCAGTTTTCCACGCGGCAATCCGCCGGATAGTCGTCGTTCTGTGGGCCAGCATTGGTTTTATCGAAAGAAGGAGAGGTGTAGGAATTCTTGGGTGAGTCGTAGTTGAAAAGAGGATTACGGACGGCGGACGGGTTGCCGACGAAACACACACCGCTGGCACCGATGTCGTGGAAATAGGATCCGATGACAGAGCTACGGCGGTTGTAGTTGCTGAAAAAGACGGCGTTTCCCCCGAGTTGGTCGAATTCGCAAGCGGAGATCGAGCAGTCCTCGGTTCCGGTGAGCAGGACGGCTGCTCCGCGATAAATCGTCCAGTCGCTACGCAGAAGCGGCTCGTAGGTTTCCATAAAGGTGCGTGCGGCGTGGCGGAAGATGAACCCGGAAAGGTTCACGTATTTCACCGGCGCAGCCTGAGTGCCATCGAACTGCACCAAATGCTTGAGGCGGCCAGCGGTCTCCATCACCGCCGAGGATGGATCCACCCCGGCTGGGGGATGAAAATAAAGCGTGCTGGTGGCGGAGTTATAAAACCACTCACCGGGGGCGTTGAGTTCCTCGAAAATGTTCTCCACAAAGCGGTAAGTTCCATGGATTGCGGTGCCGCGGTTGTTTTGTTGACCTCCGGTGTAACTGACGACGTTCGATGCGTTTTTGCCAGTGATTCGATAGTGGAATCCGCCCCACTCGCCGCTGTGCAAGGCATGGAAAAACCCGCCGGTGGGATCTGCCCACATTGCGGCGCGTGTGGGGGAGATGCAATCGGCGGCATAGCCGTTGAAGATGTCAGTATTTGCAATGTAGTTCGGATAGCGGGCGAGGTTCTGTTTTACCTGACCCACAAACAACTGGTCGATGATCATGCCAGCCGGGACGGTGGTTTTCTGGATGGAGCCGGAGTGGGTGGTCCACGACTGGCCCGCCAGCAAGTTTCCGCCGGAAAGCGCGACCGTTTGACCTGCTGCGGCGCGGTATGTCACGGGGTTGGCCGCTGTCCCGGAATCGGCTGCGTTGAAATGAATGGTATCCGCGAGGTAGTAGGTGCCAGCTTGGAAGGTAACATTCACGGGCTCCAGCCCGGCTAGTGTTCTGGCCTTGGCCTGCGCGGCGGCGAAGGTGGCAAGCGGTTGAGCCAGAGTGCCGGGATTCGTATCATTGCCAGTGACGGCGACGTGAATCTCGGCGGCATTCCCCGTTGCGGCTAGTGCCAAGCCACACGCTGAGAGGAGTGAGTTGCGAAGGTTTTTTGATAGAGTCAACATATGGATTTGGGTTTAATGATTCATTTAAACAACAGGGCGCAGCTTTTCTCGAACGCGGAAAAGTGCTCGGCAGATGGTTTCGGGCTTCATGTGGCCCTGCTGGGCGATATCATCCATGAGACCGGGCCACGGCGCGTATTTGAAAGCCACTCCCTTCACAAAAGCGTGATGGGAGTGGAAAACTTGGGCAGCTTGTGGGTTGGCATCATCCATCCGTATTCTGTTTCCCAATCGAGGGAGGGAAACCGGACAGAAAATCTTTACATAAATTGACTCGTCGCAGCTTGGGCCACCGCGATGTTTGGGTCCGGTTGGTTGGTTAGGTGTGTTGAAATTGTCCATCACTACACACGGTTGCTATTATGAATGCCTCACTGGTCCATGCGCTGCGGATGTCGGCATCCACTTGTCACGCACAGCGCTCGCATTTTCATTCCATCCCGAAATTACACGCAGCACGAATTACACGATATCATTAGCCAGACGGAACGAGTCGTGACCTTACATCAGATTGTCGATAGGATTTGGAAACTACGGTCTGCTGTTCAAAATTGCCAAGAAATGAATTGGCAGTTTGTGCATGTCAAACCGAGATGCCGTTCGTTTATCTCGTGACGATACGCTGTGCACATAGCGCAGGTAATCTTTGAAAGTCAGGTTCTTGGATGTGTCTCTGATAGAGTGATACGGATATGTTATATGCACTCTCAAAACCTATGTTTACAACGGCTAATAACGCTCATTTTTCAATACTGAGACGATGCCGTGCCAAATGATGCATATAGGATTGAATTCTTGATGAATCGAGTATTTGGCCCATCTCGCACACCTTTACGGAAATTTCATTTTTTCTTTTTTGCATAGCGATGAAAGTTATCTGGCAAGTCCAAGACTTGATTTTGGGCAATCAATCGTGGGCGAAGAGTATCATAGGGGAGTTTCTGCACTGCTAGGTCTTGCTGCGCAGCAAGTGCCGCCGCGATGCCAGCACTCTGTCCGAGTAGCATCCACGTTGCCTCGATACGCAGGGAAGACATGGCGACGTGTGTGCAGGATAAAGCCACCGGGACCAGAAGGTTGTCGCACTCTGTGGGCTGCGGTAAAATCGAACGATAAGGCACATGGTGCGGGTAGCCGATGCGGTTTTTTTGTCGCACGGGGAAGATGGTGCCTTCGTTAATCACGCCACCTCCGGGAATCGCGATCCGCTGGCAGTCATGCGAGTCGATCGGAAACGAAGCGACCATGATCGGGTCGGGCTTGACGATGTCGTCGAGAATATCGCTCTGCTTAAATACATAGATACCCTTCATCCGGCGACTCTCGCGCACATAAAGTTGGGGCGGGAAATGGCCGTAATCGGCGAACTCATCTTTGCAGAATCCCCACTCGGCGATGCTCTCACGCCGTTCTTGTGAAAACACCAGATCGTTTGTGAGAAAATGCAAGAATTCCAAGGTGTATTGTTTGTGTGCCTCGAAGATGGCGGCGCGCCCGGCTTGGTCCGCTGTCGCCCAGCCCTTGGCACCGCCGACGAGCGCGAGCGAAAATTGCTTATAGATGCCGTTGTTGCCATCGATTTTGTTCCCCGGAACCTCATAGCGGTCGAAGTCCACTTCTTTGTCGCCGTGCGCTTTCACATAGCGGCGCACCACCTCGAAGCGGGCTGGATCGTAATTCGCCGGTGCAGGGATCCGCACGCGGTTCGCGGCGTCTTGGGTCATGGAGAGCCGGAAGCTGTAGGTCATGATATGATCGTCTCCAGCATCTTTCGGTCCGGCATCAGTGCCAGTAATGAGCGGCAGTGGCTTTCCATCCTTGTCGAAGCCATCGATGTTCATTTTTCTCTTTTGCTTGGGATATTGTTTTCCGGCGAACGATTCATCGAACTCGGCCTTGCCCTCACGACCGATGGTCCAGCTAACACCCGCAGCGGCCATCAGATCGCCCTCGTAACTGCCATCGATAAAGACGCGCCCGGAGTAGGTGCCGTGACTCGTCGCGATGCTGTCAATGCGCGGGCCGGTTTTGTTGACGGATTGCAGATAGCGCTCGGTGATGACTTTTACCCCCGCTTCGGAAAGCATCGTATGGGTGATTCGAGACGCTACGGAGGGTTCGTAAGACCACTTTGCCTGGTCCTTCACATTGACATCGTAGGGCAGCTTCACGCCGCGACTTTCATAGTCCTTCTGAATGCGCAGATGCCACTCGTGGAACATGCCCATGAGCTTGTCACGATACATCTGGTCTGAGTCACTGAAACTCAGCCCACCGGTGTTCATGCCTCCAATGTGGCGGGTTGGTTCTAGCAGGATCACGGACGCTCCCTCGCGCGCGGCAGCAATCGCGGCGCAATAGCCACCGGGTGTGGATCCGTAAACGATGACATCGGCAGCGTTCTGAAGCGATGCATGCAGGTTCCCAGAAGCGAACAACAAAGTGGTGATAATAAGCGAGCGTGAGTTCATGAGGGTGAAGAAGATGCTATTCATGTGTCAATCTACACTCGAATTAGAAAAGAGTGGCAGGTGCGGAAGACGTCAGGGAACAGGCACTAGCAGTCGGACCGGACCGAAAAGTCCTGACGGCTCCAGCGGGGTATCCGAGGTAAGTTGGGTGATGTTCGTGCGGGTGAGTCGATTGGCTTCTGGCAGCGACGCATCGCCGATGATGCGGTTGCACCAGAGGTTGACGACTTTGACTTGCAGCTTATTGGTCCCGGTTTTGAGTTTGCCGGAAACGTCGGCGCAGAATGGCGCACTCCACAGCACGCCGATGGGTTCGCCATTGAGCGAGACTTCGCACAGGCTTTCGACACCACCAAGATCGAGGAATATAGGGCCTTTGATCGCAGGGGCGGTGAAGGTTTTGTCATAGACTGCGCTGCCGGAGTAATAGCGGATGCCGGGTTCAGAATGCTGGGTCCAGTCGGACAGATTTTCGAAGGTGACGGCAGCGGGGCCGCCCCATTTAGGGTCGAATGCGACGTTCCACGGACCTTCGATTTCGAGGGAAGTCGTCAACGGCGGCACGTTGGGTTTTCCCGATGCGAGGGCACCACTCGGCATCGGCTTGCGAAAGAGCACGAAAAACGCCTCTTCGCCATTCATTGGGTAAGGAATGAGCGTGCGGCCGTTTTCCACTCGGTAGTCGGTGGCGTCGCGGCGCAATCCGGTAACAGGATCCCAGAACTCGGGCACCAAGCCGGTGATCCGAAACTGGAGTTCAACTTTCTCGGGCCGGTCATTGCGGTTCGCGACGAAGTAAATCTGCGTGTCATCGGTGCGGCGTTGGATGAAGTCGATGTAGGTTTTGTCGTCTCCACCTTTCCAAGCGAAGTCTGCGGGGACGCCATCGTCTAGCAGGACCTCACGCGTGGTTTTGCCCCAGATCACACGGCCTTTCTCAGTCTTCTTCGTGCCGGACGCACCGTCGCCCCAGAGCTTGTCACACAGCGAGGAAAACTCCGCATCGCTCGCAGACCCACCGCTGAGCGAGTATTGGCGTGTGGGCCTCGGACCCACCAGAGTGGCACCTTGCTCCACGAGTTTGGCGATGTGCTTCATGATTGGCAAACTCACCGCATCGTGAGGCACCAGCGAAAGAACTCGGTAGCTGGTTCCCTCCGGCAACACCAGATGGCCAGAAGAATTCACGGATACACGCTCTAACAAAGCGCGCATGTCGATCACGTCGTAGTCGTATCCGGGCAGGCACTTTGCTGGATCATCGCGCTTGAGGCGCACGAATGACGGGATGTTTTCCCCATAGAAATGCAGCACGTCGGATGCGCCCACGCCTTGTTGCAGCATGAAGTGGCAGCGATTCATGTATTCGATAAACGCCTTGCCCTGCGTCCACCAAGTGATGTTCGGGTTGAAATGCTCGCCAGCGAAATACGCGGCACCGGGAATGCCGTGGACCTTGGCAGACGAAGGAAATGTGTGCCACATCGTGAGGTTGTGCCCTTCGCAAGCGGCGCGGTCGAAGGTGGCTTTCAACGAGCGAGGGTCGTGCTGCCAGTGGCGGCCGATGTTAGTAAACGCCTCGGCGAGCGAAACGCGGCGGCCATAGGTATGCGCGGCAGACGTCGTTTGTTTGACGAAGAACCGTTGGTCATCACGTGTGCGGTGGCGCGGCGAGGTGGACCAGAACTCTCCCATCGGTACATCGCTGATGCCGAGGTTTCGCAGCGCATCCATCGGACCGGCATGCGGGCCACCCGATTCCGGATGGATGCCGAGCCCCATGGCGTGGGACTTCTCAGAGAATGCAGCGTATTTGTTTTCCGCCATCAGGTCTGCCAAGGTGCGGCGGAAATCATTCAGAAAACGCGTGGATAACTCCCGGCTACCGACGATGTGTCCGGCGAGCACCGGGAGATAAGGTTTGATGTCGTAACCGCGAAGGCGTTTGAACTCGTCGGGCATCAGGCGGGTCCAGTTGACAGGTCCTAGCTCCCAAGAATCGGTGTGAAGGAAGCGCAAGGATTTACCGATGTAGGGTTTGACCTCAGCGAAAATCGGATCGAGCGCTTTGGTCCAGTAAGCATCCAGAGTCGCGCGGTCGAGATAGTCGATTGCGTTTCCACCAGCTCCCTCACTGTGGGTCGAGACATGCGAGCCACTCACCGTGTAACCGAAGCGCAGAATCTCCCAGCGCCCCTTCGGAGCGGTCCATTGCAACTTACCGGATGCATCAGTGAGTGAAGTGATGTCCACTACATCCTCGGGCTCGCAGGTGGCGTCGCCCGGCTGTTCGGGTTCCACTTTTAGCAAATGCCATGCCTCGGTGGCGGTGAATTGGCCCGGGTATTTGAAGTATGCCTTTTGCTCAAGATCGCGGATTTTTGCGGTTTGATCTCCGCCCAAGGGCACAGCGAGCACGGCCACATCGCGATAAAATCCTTTTTTGGAAGCGGGTTTTGCGAGTTTTACATCCACCTTCTCGCCTCCATCGATCACGACTTTTGAAAAAGTGACCCTCTTGCTAGATTCTTCAATCGGCACCGTGGGGCCACCAAGATTCCAACCGCTCTGGATGTTAAATCCCATTTCCAAGCCCAACCGATCCGCTTCTGCCATCGCATGGCGGAACAACTCCCGCCACGCAGGTGAACCGAATGCAGGCCCATGAGGCACTCGCATGTTTCCTTCCTGAGTATCGCCGCCAGCATCAATCACATTGGCTCCGCCGATGCCGTTGGCCTTCATCGCCTCCAGATCGTGAGTGATGGTTTCCTTGTCAGTATTGCTATTGAGCCACCACCACCAGACTCGCGTCTGCGCGAGGCGCGGAGGTTGGTTCCACCCCTGCTCCAAGGGCATCTGCGCCTTCAATGTAGTATTGTATTCCTCATGAATCGCAGGAACAGGCTCTGCATGCACTGAAGATAGAAGGAGAAGGCTAAGCAGGCAGAAGGTGGATCCATGAATCATGTTAATATGAATTCTCCGTGTTTACTTTGCCGGTTTCAGGACCACCTTACGGACTTGGATAGGTGTCCATTTCCCTTTGCCGCCTGTGATTTCAAACGAGGCTTTTCCAGCAGGAAGATCGATGGTTCCGAGGGAAACGGTTTTATAGGTAGTCTCGTTGCCTGTGGCCTTCACAGTGACCTCCGATTGTTTTTTTCCTGATTTGACCGACAATTCTACCGCTTCGGGAGCGATCACTTCCGCCTCTATCTGCCACGCTGCGGCGGCAGGTGTGCTGACGATATATTCGATGCGCCATTTTGGATTTAGCCAATTGGTTAAATGAGCCTCGTTGCCATTGCCAGCAAGCTTGATGGTTCCACCGTAATCTCCGTGTGTATCAGCGGCATAGGCATCGAGTTCGATATTGCCATCTGCACCTGCTGAAATGAATGGCTGCTGGGTGGTGGTCAGGGGACCATTAAACTCCAAAGCCACGACCGAGATGATCGGATCGGTTGCTTTGCCGGGCAGGCTAACGACTACTCCTTCTGGGGTCGCGTTGGATTGGACCTTTTTGCCGTTAGTGAGAATACGACCGGAAATCGGCTCTTCTTGGAGTGTGGGAAGTAGAAGTTTTCCATCTTCCGGCCAATCCCAGATGTGGAGATAAAGCGTAGTCTTTCCACCGGAGGTCTTCTGTGTGGTGCGGCCCCAAGACAAGCGGCGGGCAAAGGGACTGGCTTCTGTGTCATAAATCGCCTCGCCGTAAGTTTTCATCCATTTGCCGACGGATTTCAGGCGTTCGACACTTTCCGGCGGTATCACGCCATCGGCTGTCGGACCCACGTTGAGAAGAAAGTTTCCTCCCTTACTGGCGATGTCGGACAGGTTGTGAAGGATCTCTGTGACACTTTTCCATTTGTGGTCATTCTTCTTAAACCCCCAGGTATCGTTCATGGTCATGCAGACCTCGAACATCTGACCGGGGTAGCCGCGGGGTGGAATGTGTTGTTCCGGGGTCTTGGTGTCGCCCTCGTAACCACCGCCCAAGCGATTATTGGTTATGATATTCGGCGTCAGTGAGAGAGCGTCAGCGAGTGGTTTGGCCAGCTCGGGTGTCATATTGACAGGCGTGTCCCACCAGATGATGTCGGGCTTGTAGCGGGTGAGAATTTCACGAGTCTGCGGAACGGCGATGGTGTTGATGTAGGTGGCAAAATCACCACTCTGGGCAGGATCCCAGCCAGCTTCATTGGTCTTGATGCCCATCATCGCTCCGCCCGGGTGGATCCAGTCCTGTGCCTGCGAGTAGTAGAGACCAAATTTCAAGCCGTTGCCGCGCACTGCTTTGGCCAAAGGCTCTATCAGATCGCGCTTGGCGCTGGCGGCATCCACCGCATCCCATTCACTGACTTCAGAGTCATACAGGGAAAATCCATCATGGTGCTTTGCTGTGATGACCACATATTTCATTCCAGCTTCCTTTGCGAGATCCGCCCAAGCTTGGGGATCGTAGTTCGCTGCGGTGAAATCCTTCGCAAACTCCCGGTAGTCGCTCACTGGAATTTTGCCATTTTTCATGATCCATTCGCCTATTCCGGGGATGTTCTTATCCTGCCAGATTCCGGCAGGAACCGCGTAAACACCCCAGTGGATGAACATGCCGAAGCGCGCTTCCTTGAACCATTTCAGTCTAGCCTCAAGCTGTTCAGGAGTCTCGGCGGATGGTGCCGCAAATGCGGATGGTCCAGAAAGCAGAAATATGCCTGCCGCGAGCAGACCCAATCGTGTCATTTTGATTTTCATTTTTGTGATGAGATGGGTGAAAATAATGAGTTTGGTGATTTAAAAAAGCCGAGTTCTGATAGGGACAATCTCGATGAGTTAATCCTTTGAAGAAGTGAAGATCGGAGAGCCGTCGAGAGTGATATCTTTCACATTTTTCCCTGCGGCCATGAGTGGACGAGCATCTGGCTTAGCTGGAGTGACAACGATTTTTTCGAACTGGATTCGTTGCGCGTGGCGCACGTAGAAACCAAAACTTGGTAAGCCACTTCTTGAGTAATTCTGTGCATCCGGGTAGCCTTTTTCACTCTCTGGAACTTTGCCATTTGCCATTTGCTCGGTGCCGCCTCCGACCATGCCGATATTCACACGGCGGATGACAACGTCCTCGATCATCCCGCCGTTGATGCCACTGATTGACGAGCCTTGGCGGAAGTTGTCTTGACCGGTGATGTCTTCAATCACGATGCGGCGCAGTGCGCCAATCTTCGCTGGCGGCATGTCTGGCATGAGGCGACCGCGACTGCCGATGCGGAGAAAGATCGGGCTGCGTGTGCGCTCGATCACACATTTTTCAATGAGGATGTCCTCCACATCACCGCCATCCACTGTAGCGAGTGTGATACCTGTGCTGCATTCCCGATGGCCGCGCAGACTCGGCATCTCCTCCGGGACGCCGCCGAGACGAAGATTGCGCGCGTAGATGCGGCGAAAATCACCTTGAGTGTCCGTGCCAATTTTGAATGCGTTGCAGTTAGTCACGAAGGTGCTGTTTTCGATCAAGACATCCTCAGTCGGCATTAAGCTCGCACCTTTGATGCACATGGCATCGTCCTCGGAGTTGATCAGGCAGTCCCGCACGATGACGCGGCGGCAGCCATCGATGTCGAGGCCATCGTTGTTGTGGTTCGCCTGATTGATCACCTTCATGCCTTGGAAAATCATGTCTTCGCAGTTTAAGTAGTTCTGCATCCAACAAGCAGAATCCTTGAGTGTGATGTTTTCTATCAGGATCTGGCGAGAGTCGAGAACGCGAATGCCAAACGGCCTGCCAGGTGTGGCGGCGATCGTTTGTGCGCCCCGAAAATTTTTCTTCGTGCCACGAAAGTCGATGACACCCTCGCCGCGAATCCCAACGCGCTCGACATTTTCAGCGAAAATGAGCGACTGGTGCATGCCCATGTGAGTGTCCATGACGGTCGTTCGTTTCGCGATACGTTCTGGGTAATCGCTCAGAGACAAGCTGCCGAGCAGGCGTGAATCTTTAGCGATTTCTAACATGACACCAGATTTTAAGTCCACGGTGCCGGTGACGTAGTCGCCTCCGGCCAAAAGCACCACGCCGCCACCCGCC
>JBGSLX010000217.1:0-3845 GCA_041740475.1 Akkermansiaceae bacterium
CATCGGCATCGGCTACACGCGCAATCTTCAGTTTTATCTGCAAGCGAACAGCGGTGGGGTGAATGGCCCGATTGTCACTCGCGATTACACGTTTCCCGCCACGCATCTCAACTTGATGGACTCCGATGGCGATGGCGTTCCAGACTATGTGGAAATGAATCAGGGGCTGGACCCATTCGGCGGCGCGGACAGCGATGGCGATGGTGCCAGTGATCTCGATGAAATCGTCGCAAATACCGACCCCAATGATGCCATCAGCAGCCCGGCAACCACTCTCGGCCTGCCGACGGGGGAAGGATTCATCCTCGCCGCCATGGCACAAAATCACTCCGGCACTCAAGCCGCCACCGGTGAGACGATGATGGTCCACGGCATGAGCGGCACGATTCTCAGCCGCGCCCAAATTGAGAGCCCGGCACCCGCATTACCAGACGGAAACACGCGCTACGCCACGCTCCAGAGTCGCGATGCACTGCCGCAGAACTCGCTCATCGCGCTGAACTCACCGCTCTATTTCGATCTGACATCAGGCAGCCGCCACGGCCGGGAAATGATCCGCTTCCTGCCTGCAGAATCGCCACCGCCATTGGACGTCAGCACCACACCGCTGGGAACGGATATCACGAGCGACGCAGCAGATTGGATCGCCGCTGCGCAAGCTGCTGCGGCTTCTTATGAGCCAGTCAGCGCACGCACGCCTCTCCGCCCCGAAGACAGCGCGGTGGCGATCTTGTTGGAACAAATGTGGCACGCCGCACTCGGCCCACTCCGCCCGGTTTCATCACCGTTGCCGACTTTGGAAAATTTCAGCGCGCTGGCTTTGCGTGAACAAGATGTGGCATTGGAAAAACTCACGGATGAAGATGTCACGTTGATGTCTCTTGAGGGCTATTCTTTCCCCGCATCACTGGATCTCGCCTACATCGCACGTGGGAGCATGGAGCCGCTCGCCGATGCCATTTACCAATTTCATGCGAACAATTACGTGGAGCCCGTATCGGTCGCTTCGCCAGTGCTGCCTTTGCCCATCGACGTGCTGCGGACGGTGCTGCGTGGTGGTGCACTTCCCACTGAATATGCAGGCGTGACTTCCTCGACCGTGATCAACAACGCGCGCAACGCCTACAACGCGGCTCTCGCCAATGGAAACCAAGCGTTCCGCCCGAGCGCCACATGGATTCTCGAAGTAGAAGATGGCCAAGAACCGGGCGTTTATCGCCGCACCGCCGATGCCACGGACGTCGTCTTGCTGGATGAAAATGGCGAGCGTTTCTCACTGGATCTCGGCTTAGGAGTGATGACTGGCACCAGCTTTCAAGTTTCAGGATTCACTGACACACCCGCAGTGAGCGGGATGCCTTCGATGGAACCAGTCACGGTGCTGCTGCAATCTCGTCCACTCGCCAGTGATCGGGATACCGACTGCAACCTACTCGATGACGAGTGGGAGTTGTTTTTCTTCGGCGAGATCGGCCAAGACGCGATGGCTGAGGTGAATGGCAGCGGCTACAGTCTGTTGCAGTATTTCCTCGATGGCATCGACCCGCGCGGCAACGAGACGCCATTGGGTGCGGCGGTCAGTTTCACTCCGGTAAACTCGGCATTCTACAAGGTGATGCCCACGGGCTATGAGCTGGAATTCACGTTCCCAGATGCCTACGCCTCAAGATTCCAATTCGCCTTGGAATCCTCGACCACGCTTGAGGCCGGAAGTTTTGCCGAGATTCCTGCCACGCCTGTTTCGCTGGGCGGAGATGTGCACCGCTTCACCATCACGCCTGCGATGAGTCCCGGCCTAACACGCTTTTTCCGCGTGAATATCGGCCTCTGCGCGGAATGAGGCGATCCTGCGAAAAAGTTGCGCAAACGCAAAAGGGCCGCAGTCTTCTCGGTCATGCGCAGCGTCATCATCCAGCCCACTTTTGAATCGTGGCGCGACGCCGCACGGAGCCTGCTGGCGGCAAAAATTTCTCCTGAGACCGTTCTGTGGTCCGACGACCCGGAGGAATCCGCTTTGTTCGCCGAAGAAGCGATCACCGCGAAAAGCGGGACTACGCCGAAAGTCCCCGCCGCGTTTCTCGACATGGCGCGCAGTGCGGCGTCCCACACGGACGTCCGGCGCTGGGGGCTGCTTTATCGCCTGCTGTGGCGCATCACGCACGGCGGCGAGCGTCATTTGCTAACCCATGCCACCGATCCCGACATCCGGCTGGTCCAGCAGTGGTGCAAGCATGTTGGCCGTGGAATCCACAAAATGCATGCCTTCGTGCGCTTCCGACTGGTCGGCACAGATGCGGACACCGGTCGCGAGCAGTTTGTGGCGTGGTTCGAGCCAGAGCACCGCATTGTGCGTCTTGCCTCGCCATTTTTTGCGAAGCGATTTTGTGGCATGGATTGGTCGATCCTCACGCCCTACGAATGTGCGCATTGGGATGGCGAATCGCTTTTTTTCACCGCCGGAGTGGCGCGCGATGCCGCACCCGATGAAGACGCGCTGGATGAACTTTGGCGCAGTTACTACAAAAGCATTTTCAATCCCGCACGACTCAAGGTGAAGGCGATGCAGTCGGAAATGCCGAAGAAATATTGGAAAAATCTGCCGGAAGCCGCGCTGATCGAGGAACTCATTTCCGACAGCCGCCGCCGGGTCGATGGCATGTTTGCCGCCGAAGAACGTCCGGTGAAGCCTGCTCCGGCGAACGCCTACCTCTCACACTTGCGCCGTTTGAACCAAGAATCGCCGTCTGAGCAGGATGGAGTCTAGCGCTTGCACCCTCGCTTTTTGCGGTGTATGGCCTGCGCTCGGCGGGCGATCCGCCTCACCCATTCTCTCTCATGATCAAGTGGATTCTCCAAAAAATTGTCGGCAGCAAGAACCAACGTGAGGTGCGCCGCATCCGCCCAGCAGTTGCCCGTATCTGTGAAATCGAAGAGGCGTTGCAGCGTGAGCCGGAGGAGAAACTCCGCGAAATGACGCGCAATTGGCAGGCTCACCTCGCCCGCTACCACGCGCTCGATGCCCCGGCAAAACCCGTGATTGAGCTGATGAGCCGTGAGGAACTCGAAACCACCGCCGCCGCCTTAAATGCACGCCTGGCTCCACTGCGCGCCGAGTTTCCTGAGCTGCCCGCGCAAGTCCTGCCCAACCCAGAATCCATCGAAGCCTCAAAAGCCGCATTTCACGAGATCAGTGACTCGTTCACGAAATCCCGCACCAAATACCTCGAAGAAATCCTACCCGAGGCCTACGCGGTGGTGAAAAATGCAGCTCGCCGGATGTGCGGAACCACCATCACCGTCAACGATCATCCCATCGCTTGGGAAATGGTTCACTTCGACGTCCAGCTCATCGGCGGCGTCGCCTTGCACCGCGGCATGATCGCCGAAATGCAGACCGGTGAAGGAAAAACTCTCGTCGCCACTTTGCCCGTTTATCTGAACGCGCTCACCGGACTCGGCGTTCACATCATCACCGTGAACGACTACCTCGCCCGCCGCGATGCGGACTGGATGGGTTCACTTTACAAATTCCTCGGCCTCACAGTGGGCTGCATTCAGAATCAAATGCCGCCGTGGGAACGCCGTGCGGAATATGCGTGCGACATCACCTACGGCACCAATGCCGAGTTCGGATTCGACTACCTGCGCGACAACGGCATGGCCTCGACCAAGGACGAACAAGTCCAGCGCGGCCACTACCTCGCCATCATCGACGAAGTGGACTCCATCCTCATCGACGAAGCACGCACGCCGCTGATCATCTCCGGCCCGTCGTCGCTCAGCTCGCATCAGTTCGAGAAATACAAGCCGCTCGTCGAGCAACTCGTGAAACGCCAAACCGCGCT
>JBGSLX010000218.1:0-6212 GCA_041740475.1 Akkermansiaceae bacterium
GATCATCTGGGTGCTTTGGCCGGTGGCAAATGGCGGGGGTTTCGGTCCGTCCGGCTTGGATTTTTCCGCGAAGCGCTGGTCGATCTTGTTGCGGATGTGCGCCATCGCTTGCTGGGTGCGGGCGAGATTTTTCTCGGGTGCAAGTTTCGCGATTCCGGCCTCGCTCGGCAGCTCGATATTGATGCTGATGCGATCGGCGAAGCGGCCAGCGCGTTCGATGAGAAATGGCGAGGCTTCGGGAATGGTCTTGAGGTGGATGTAGCCGCGGAATTTGTGATCTTCGCGGAGTTTGCGAGCGACCTCGATGACGAGTTCCATCGTGTGGTCGGCGCTTTGGATGATGCCGCTGCTGAGGAACAGGCCTTCGATGTAGTTGCGTTTGTAGAAATCCAGCGTGATGCGCACCACTTCATCCGGGGTGAAACGCGCGCGCCGGACATTGCTGGAACGGCGGTTGATGCAGTAGTGGCAGTCGTAGATGCAGCTATTGGTCATCAGCACTTTAAGCAGAGAAACGCAGCGGCCATCCGGCGTGTACGAGTGGCAAATGCCTGCGCCGCCGGTGGAGCCGATGCCGCCCGTCTTGCGCGAATCCTTGCGCGCCGCGCCGCTGCTCGCGCAAGAAGCGTCGTATTTCGCGGCGTCGGCTAGGATTTCCAGTTTGGACTGAAGTTCCATCAGAGTGTGGCGAGAAAGGATTCCGCCGCCTGACGATGGGCCGCTTGTTTTGCAGGCGACATTTTTTCCCATGTGCGCGCCATCATCGAGAGTCGTGGATTGGACAGGAAAAAGTCGTTGTGGTCTGCGATGAAGGTCCAGAACAGGCCGTCCCACACCGCGCACCACTCGCCTTTTCCCTCGTCAGACATTTTCAAAATGTAGTTCGAGCCAGAAATGTAGGGCTTGGTGGTAAATGTCCCGCCATCGGCAAACTGCGACATGCCATAGACATTCGGCACCATCACCCAGTCATACGCATCCACGAACAGCTCCATGAACCAGCGGTAAACGTCGTCCGGGCGGAATCGGCACAGCACCATGAAATTCCCGAGCACCATCAGCCGCTCGATGTGGTGGCAGTAGCCGTCGGCGAGCAACTGGCGAATCACGCGGTCGATTGGCGGGATGCCCGTCGTGCCGTCGTAAAACGACGCCGGCAGCGGACGCTCGAATTTCCAGAAATTCGTCGTCCGGATCTGCGGCCCGCGATGTAGGTAAATCCCGCGCATGAACTCACGCCAACCGATCACTTGGCGGATAAATCCTTCCTTGGAATTCATCGGCACATCGCGTGCGAGCACACGGCGCACCACATCCAGCGGGTCGAGCAGGCCGATGTTCAGCATCGGGGTGATGGCGGAGTGGTAAATCGTGGCGTGCTGGATCGCGATCGCATCCTCAAACGGCCCGAATAATTCCAAGCGTTCATCGAGAAATCGCTCGAACCAAGCCGCCGCGTCTTTGCGCGTGACTGGCCAGCGGAACGATTTCAGCGAGCCGAGATGGCCGGGAAAACGTCGTGTCACATACTCGGCAGCTTCCTTGGTGAACTCGTTGCTCGCGGCAATCGGCTCTGGCGGTGGCAGGTGATTTTTTGGCAGTCGCGACCGATTATCCGCATCGAACGACCACTTGCCGCCGATGGGTGAGCCGTCGCTTTCGAGCAGAACCGCCATGCGTTTGCGCTGCGCCTCATAAAAACGCGCCATAAACGGCTTCTTGGGTTTGCCCGTGAAGGTGTGGAGAAAATCCGGCGGTGTCAGAAAATTCGGCGACTCATACAGCACGAGCTCGATCTTTCGGTTCTCGGCAAATCGCCGCACGCGCCGCATCAGAACGTCATCCACCGGATCGGCGAGATGGATTTTTTTCACCGACTTCGGCAGCGATTCATCCAGCAGTTGCGCACTGTCAGTGACGGCGCCGTCCATCGCCTCGATCCATGAAACTTGGTGTCCGAGAGCGGTCAGCTCCGCCGCGTAAGCGCGCATGGATGCGCGATGTAGCAGCAGTTTTTGCCCGTGCATCTTCGCTGGCCAGTGCGGGTCATTGCCGAAGAACAATGGATCTTCGACGAAGAAAACCCGGCGATTCTTCTCAAGCGCCGGATGGTGCTCAAACAATTGGTGAGGATACACAAGCGTCACCTCCAGCGGCTCAAGAGTGTGGATGCTGTGTTTTGGCATGGCGGAAGGTGGCGAGCAAACGGCGGTGGTCAACCTTCGGTTTGAGTCGAAAACCTCTCGTTTTCAGCGCCCGAAACGCGCCGACTCGCATCACGTTTGCGGCGATTTTTGAGCCGTCAGCTTTTGGGATGCCCAGACCACCAAGAACGTCACGATCAGCAGCAGCGTGCTGAGCGCGTTGATCACCGGGAACTCGCGGCTTTTTTTGATCATGCTGTAAATCACGACCGGCAAGGTGTCTGAGCCCGCGCCCTTGACGAAAAAGGTCACCACGAAGTCGTCGATGGAGAGTGTGAACGCCAGCAGTCCGCCAGCGAGGATGCCGGGCGCGATCAATGGCAGCACGACTTTGCGATACGCCTGGATGCGACTGGCGCCGAGATCGCGAGCGGCGTCCACGATTTGAAAATCGAAGTCTTGTAGCCGCGATTGCACCACTAGAGTGACGTAGCTGACGCAAAATGTGATGTGCGCGATGGTCACCGTCACCAAGCTGAGCTGCACGCCGAGCGACACGAAAAGCAGCAGCATGCTCATGCCCATCAGGATTTCCGGCAGCACCAGCGGCATGGTGATCAGCAGCTCATGCGCCGTCTGAACGCGCGAGCGGTAGCGATGCAGCGCAAAGGCCGCGCACGTACCAAGAATCATCGCGCCCACGCTGGCGATGCCGGCGATTTGCAGGGAATTCAAGAGCGCCGCCCATAAGTCATCGCGCTCGAACAAGCGCTCATACCACTTGAAGGTGAACCCTTGCCATCTCGTGCCGAAGCGCGAGAGATTGAACGAATTCAAGATCAGCACGCCGATGGGAAGATAGAAAAACGCCAGCACGAGCAGGGTCGCGATCATCGGGAATCGGCTGGTTTTCATGGGGTGGAAAATTTCACTGAAGGTGGATTCACGTCGGCTCATGGCTCGCATCGCGGCGACGGAAGAGCAGGGGAATGAGCACCGCGAGAGTCAGAATCGCCGACATGGCAGAAGCTGCGGGGAGGTTGCGATCCGCGAAATTTCGCTGAGCGATTTTGTTGCCGATCATTTGCGCATCGGTGCCGCCCAGCAGGTCGGGAATCACGTAGGAGCCGAGCATCGGCACGAAGATGATGACCAATGCGGTGGCGATTCCTTTGCGAATTCCGGGCAAAAACACCGACCAAAACGAGCGGAAGGCGGTCGCTCCCAAGTCGCGCGCGGCATCCAGCAGCCCGAAGTCAAATTTCTCGGCGGCGGCGTAAAGCGGCAAAATCGCGAATGGCAGATACGTGTAAACACTCACCAGCAAGACCGCGCCCGAGTTAAAGAGCAGCGAGTCGTTTTCTCCCAGCAAATGAAGCGCACGCAGTGAGCGAGCGAGGCTGCCATCCGAGTGCAAAATCTGATTCCACGCGAACACCCGGATCAGAAAATTGGTCCAAAACGGGACGATGATGAGCAGCAGCAGCCGCTGCCGCCATGGATGCGGAACCCGCGCCAGAAACCACGCCACCGGCAGTGCCAGTGCCACACAAATGCCAGTCGTCACCGCACTGATCCAGACGGTGCGCCAGAGCAGAATGAGAACGCTCTTGTCGGTGAAAATTTGAAACTGCGCCAAGGTCCAGCGTGAGCTGATGCCACCCGCCGGATTGGTTTCGCGGAAGGCGATTGCCAGCACTAACAGGCTCGGAAGCAGCGCAAACATCAACAGCCAGCCGAAACTGGGTAAAGTGGCGAGGATTTCCTCACGGCGCTTCTTCAATGCCATGGCAGCAGACTCCAGCATGACCGCTCGCTCCATGCGACGCTTTTCTCGCCGCTTTATCCTTGGGTTGAGGCAGCGGCAGTCTATTCATCGCGTCCGCAGATGGAAACTTTGCTCACTGTATTGACCTGCTTGTTAGCCGTGTTTGCCGCCGCGTTTCTGGCGTGGCGAGCGGGCCGTATGTCTGCAAGCACATCGGCTCCGGTCGCGGAACCCGAAGCGGAGCCCGTTTCAGAGGACAAAGAAGAGGCTGCTGAACCCGCAAAACCCAAGAAAATCGATGATTACGCCACGGAACTCGACGAGGTCTGGGGCAAATCTCCCACTCTCGAGGCCGCCCGCGCCGCCGCGCCATTCCGTGAGGCTGTCGCAGCAATCGCGGCAGCGGAGTACGCCGATGCCGATCTTCTCGGCTACGCACGCCGTGGCGGAGAACTGGTCTCCGTGCTCGCTTTGGAAGCGCTTGCTGCGCGACCGGATCATGATGCAGATGCCTATCAGAAGGCATTGATCGCCAAGATTGAAGACGCCAGCGGCACCCAGCGTGAGCACGCATTCGCCATGCTTCACGAGACAAACCGCAGCCCGCTTGTGCCTGCGGTGATGTCGCTGATTCATCGGTCCCTCTACGATTGGGATGATGCGGAGGCCGCCGAGGCCTTGGGCGCGTTCTTGGAAAAGCGGCGGCAGGCAGGTGAAACTCTCACTTTCGGCCAACCCATGCCGAAGCTGGTAGGATATGATCGCGATAACTTCGAAGACATTTTTCGGCGTTTGCCCGAGTCGCTCGTTGCGACTTTTCGGGAGGAAATGAAAAACTCGCAGGAGGATCAAAAATGGCAGCCGTTCATCTCAGCGTTCGCGCGGATTCTCGATCCCGTGGTCGATGCGCTCGATGACGGCACTCCTCTCGTCGAAACGCCCGAGCTCGTCAAAGCTGCAGCCACTCTGGAAGCCATGCTCATCGGCGGCGAAACGATCCGCTGCCCGCTGCTACTCGGCGACGAAGGATGCGGCAAATCCGCGCTCGTGCGCCTGCTCGTCAAACGCCTGCAAGCGGCAGGATACGCGGTCATCGAGGCATCGGGTCCGGATATTGTTTCCGGCCAATGTTACCTCGGTGATCTGGAAAAACGCATGCGCTCGATGATCCAGACCTTGGAAAAAGAAAAGTTGGTCTGGCTGGTGCCTTCGCTCGCGGACCTCGTCCATGCTGGCAAAACGCGCACCAGTGAGTCCGGCGTGCTCGATCTGGTGTTGCCTGCCTTGATGCGCGGCGTCATCCGCATGGTCGCTGAAGTGCGCCCGGGTGTGCTCGATAAACTTTTGGGCGTCGCACCGCGCATCGCCACAGTCATGACTCCGGTCCGGATCGATGCTCCTGGTGCGCGTGAATCCATCGACATCGCTGCTTCATGGCTCGCGCGCCACCGTGGAGAACGCGGTGCCACGCTGACTGCCACCGCCGCCCAATTGAACGAAGCAAACTTATTTGCGGATCAATATTTCCCGGCGGCCTCTTTGCCTGGGCGACTCTTCAAGCTGCTGCGCACCGCGTTTCATCAAGCGGCGGCACGAGGCAGTGGCTCGCGTGAGCTGGATCGCGCACTGCTACTGGAAAGCATCGCCGCCACCACTGGGATGCCCATCGAGCTGCTCGATGAAGTGCGACCACTGGATCTCGATGCCTTGCGCTCGCGCTTCAACCACGCGGTCATGGGCCAGTCCGAGGCAGTCGATGCACTCGTCGCACGACTCGCGATGATGAAAGCCGGAGTCACCGATCCATCGCGCCCGCTCGGAGTTTTCCTATTCGCCGGGCCCACTGGAACGGGCAAAACCGAGCTCGCCAAATGCCTGACCAGCTACCTTTTCGGCTCACCAGACCGCATGTTGCGCATCGATATGAGTGAAATCCGCAGCGGCAATCTCGAACGCCTCACCGGTTCGCCTTCTTCTGGCGAAGCGAACTCGCTCGCCAGTCGCATTCGCCAGCAACCGTTCTCAGTCATTTTATTGGATGAATTTGAAAAAGCCGACCCCGCCGCGTGGGATTTGTTTCTTCAGGTTTTCGACGATGGCCGACTGACCGATTCTGCGGGAAACACGGCGGACTTCCGCCAATCCATCATCATCCTCACCTCCAACTTGGGTGCTCGGGTCGCACAAGGCGTGCCGCTCGGATTCGGCGCAGGCAGCGCGCCGGACTTCCGGGCAGAAGAAATCGAAAAAGCCATCGCCGATGCGTTTCGCCCGGAGTTCATCAACCGCATTGATCGCGT
>JBGSLX010000219.1:0-27613 GCA_041740475.1 Akkermansiaceae bacterium
GTCGCGACTAGCCAGGGTTGCCACTCGCCATCGTCGATTTTCACGAAAATATCATAACTCGCGATTCCTTGGTCGTCGCTGCCGTTCCAGCGCACTGGGATCGAGATGCCGCTATCTGTTGGCAAATCCGCGACCTCGCTCTGCGGCGGTGTGGTGTCCAATCCGGGCAGGACGGAATAAACCAAGGTGTAGCTACCGGTGCTGTCGAGATCCGCAAGGTGCAGTCGATTTTCGTAAATCGGACGCCGACCGAGACCGATGAATGTGCGGTCGGTGGTCCAGACGTTCTTATCGAGTGGTAGCACGCGACCATCGGAGCGGGTGACGCCGATGAGGCGGTAGCGGCCATCTCCTGGATCGGGAATGCGGAGATAGGCCCAGCCGCTGCCGAGGTTCGCGTTGAGCGTGACGCTCAAAGTGCCGGGGCCGACTGGACCAGAGACGCTAGCGGAATCGTGGAAACTGATAGGTTGGGTCGTCCCGTCAGCGAGGTGGACGGTGTCCGCCGTGTCGTCGATGTCCGCGACGTCGTTGACGAGGAACGCGGGCTGGCCGTCGGTATTTTCGAGCAGATGAATCATTTCGTGGATTCCGACTTCCTTGATCAGTGATAGGCGAGGATCTCCGAAGCCGTCGAGGTGCTCGAAGGTCGCATCGTAGGAGATAAAAAGGCCGTGAAGCGAAGAGGTTAGCGACCAAGTGGCAATTTTCCCTTTTCCGGGATCCAGCGTGCCGAAATCGGCAGTCAGTGAGGGCGATAGATTCTGACCGGCGACTTCGGTGCCGATCACTTGGAAGTCGATGAGCAGGCCTTTTTCGTTATCCACGATTTCTGGCTGTGCGGATGCGATGGTTAGATTGCGGGCCGGGCCAGCGCCGCGGTTTTCGACAAGCACGGCGAGTGAGAAAGGAATCGACGGCTCGGTCGGGTCGGTGTGCGGATCGTCGCTGAAGACATCCCGCTGGTGAAAATACTTCAGGTAGAGCGCGGCGTCTGGCCTGACGGTGATCGGCACGGCTGTGACGGGTATGCTGAAAGTGGTGCCCCCTTGGTCGTAGCGGATGGTACCGCTGATGTAGTAGATCGTGTCTTCCAGCGGCGCGGCGGTGTCGCGGGGGATCAGGGTCCATTGGGCGGAACCAGCAGTCGATGGGGGGAGCAGCCCGCTGCCGTCGATCGCGTCGATTCCGCTGAGTTTGGTGACTTGAATGTTGAAGAGATCCCGCGCGTCGTTACCGCCGGAGTCGCGCACGTCGAGCTGGAATCCGACATCAATGAGCGGTATGGTTTTGAGATTGTTAGTGAGTTCCAAGGTGCCTTGGAAAGCGCTGCGGGTCATGATGGCATCTTGGCTCAAGCGGATTTTCACTTTGGCGCAGACGCCGCCGGAACCGTCGTTTTGCAGTGAGGCTTTTACCCGGTTGATGTTGTTCAGGAAATCGTCAAATGGATCGGTGAATCCGAGCGCCTCGCTTTGATCGAACGCCTCAACAAAGCGCGCCGAGTGCATCGCCATGACATCGCGTGCAATGAAGTCGTCGCGCAGATGGTCCGGTGCGTCTGCATAGTCGAAGATTCCTTGAAGTCGCAGCGCCATTGAATTGTTCCAGCGGGTCACGAGGATTTCGAGCGGCTCGAGTGGCACGCCAGCAGCGGTCGCGGCTTGGAGGAGCGTGTTCTTTTCGGCATCGGTGATGGTGCGCTGCGTATCATCGTCGCCGCTGATGGCGAACAGGTAGGCAGAACGGATCGCGAGGTTGTCCTCGTTTCCAAGGATGGCGAAGAGCTCGCTGCTACCGAGGAAATAAGTGTAATAATCGCCGATGACAACGAGACGGCGGGCGGCCGCAGCCAGTTGCGCGTCTGCCTCGTCGAGTTCCGCGAGGTCAGAATCCGGGAGGAAAGAATTGATACCCATGGCAGGGACGGAAGCCGCTGAGAAGCTTCTGGATTGTAGAGAAAATCCGCCCGGTCCGCCAGATCCACCACCTCCGCCAGATCCACCACCTCCACCACCGTTGGCGGAGGCTCTGCATTTGGAGAGAGCCTTGAAGCAATCCAATGCGTCGAGGCCCAAGCAGAGTGCCGAAATGGCGGCCGCAGCGGCTTTGGTGAACACTTCGGGATCAAAGATCGTTGCAGCTTTGGCGGCATCGCAAATGCACGAGCCAGCAGCACCCACGTAGTCGGTGGCACTGTTCGCAGTGGCTAGACCTTTTGCACAGCCTACACCGGGTGGTTTCCAGAAATTACAATCGATGAAAACTTCCCAGCAATCCGGGAGGCTGCAGCCCGGGACTTTTCCGCCGTAGGACTGGCCGCCGACGAAAGCTCCGGCAGCTCCCGCACCACCCCCGGTGGGATGCCAAGGTGCGCCGCAACTTCCCGTGACTGCACCGCTGGCGGCGATAGGGGTGGATTTCCCGACCCTCGATGGGCCGCAGATGTAATCGTAAATCACTCTGCCACCCCAGCCACAGGGAGCGGGAGCAGGTGCGGCTGCGGTTGAGGCGGCACTTCTAAGAGCTACGACGTTCCCGCCATCGAGCCGCTGCACAGTGACCGGAATGGTGATCGAGCTTTTCGCGGGTACCGTGCCGATATTTTCGATCAGCGGTGTGACTAGATAGTAAGGGTGGGAGGGGAAATTGATCGCCGTATTGTTCGCCGCGATGAGGCCGAGATTGGTGAGGGTAAAATTGACGACCTTGGTCTGGCCAGGCGTGACCATGTCTTCCAGATCAAGGACGGCAGGCGAGACCAGCAGGACTGGCGGCGGGACATTCGTTTCGAATATGGTCTCAATCTTGATCCGATAGCGGTCTTCCAGCGCGATTTCCTCGACCGTCCAGTTGTAAGTCACCCATTCGCGACTGATGAAGACCCGGTTGAAATTCGTTTCGCCGGCATTGACGTAATAATTCTCCTTCCAAGTGGTGTGGAGCGGAGAGCTCACTTCTAGGCTATACCAGCCCTCAGGGACCGAGTTGAAGGTCGCTTGGCCGTCGGAGGACGTGGTGAAACTGGCGATCTCTTCGGCGGAAATCGCGTCGCGCAGTGTGACGGTGGCACCTTCCACCTTCGGCGCAGCGGCGGTGAAATAGAATGCCTCATCCACGGCCTCGACAACGAGATCGCCGGTAAGCGACGAGACCACGCGGAATTCGAAAGGCAGTGTGCGTGGTTCTCCGGCTGCCGGATCGATTACCAAGGCTCCGGTGTAAAGGGTGAGTGCGTCCGTAGCAGATGGCGTTAGCAGCAGCGTCACATCCGCCGAGGTCCCCGGCTCGATTGGCGGAATGCTTCCCGGCGAGGCGAGTTGGATCCACGAAATGTCAGGCAGCAGGATTTCAACGGGTCCGGTCGTCGCCGCTCCGCTGTTCGAGATGGTGAAACTGACGGATTTTTGATCGCCGCGCAGCACTGAGGCTTTGACAGGATTTGGCTCGATGGTGAGCACGGGCACGAGCGGACGCACGACGACGGTGAGCGGTAAATCCAGCGTCACGCCCTCGCTGGTCGTGAGCTGCAAGATGATCGTATGAGTTCCGGAAAAACCGGCAGCGGCGGTGAAGGCGATGCCGACCTGCATGCTTTCGCTGGGCGCGATTGACGTTCCGAGCAGCGTAAAATCGACCGTGAGACGGGAAGGTGCGTTGGAGGCGGTAAGCGCCAAACCGGTGATCGGATACGCAGTCGGATTGAAAAGATTACCGGTGATAGTGGCACTGCCGCCCTCGTCGAAAGCGACGGTTTCTGCTGGCAAATCCGCCTTCACCGTGAGGATCGCGAAGCTGTCCTGCGTAGGTGCGACCGACACGCCCGGATGGCACGCGCCGATCTCATAATCCCCGCCTTCTCCCGGCAGCGGATTCCATGTGGTGGTAAAGTCTCCAGCGGAATTCGTTATGGCAGCGATGACTCGCTCCGTTCCTGCCACGCGGATGTGGATGTTGACCATTACGAACGGTACTTTCACGCCTCCCTGCTTGGTCGCGGAACCGCTGAAAACGATGGGCGTATTCGCTGGAACATTGACTGTCGATGTTTGGACGCTGGCGGAGTAGGCGGCACCGATAGTGATGGGTTGCGCGAGGACCAGCGTGTTGTTCGTTTCCAAGATTTCCTCAATCGCTCCCGTCGCATCGGTGGTGACGAGCAGCCACATGTCGCCTGCACTGCGAGGCGCGCGAACTTGCTCTGTGCGGTCAAAGCCGACGCCGGGATTCAGCGCGGCGGTGAAAGTGTATTGGTTGAGCAGCACGTCGCCGCCTAGCACTGGGTCGGTGGACAGCAAGACCCGCTGGACAAACGGTCCTTGCGTCGCGGACATGCCGTTATTTTCGAGTCGGTAGCTGACGTTGAAATTCGCCTCGGTATCGACCACCAGCGGCGCGGTGAGGTTTTTTACCACGAGATCCGGCAGTGCGAGATCCGTCACGATCACCTCGAGCTGCCCAGGATCCACACCCGGTGCGGTGCCTCCTAGCAGGACTGAAACACTGCCGTCTGGAGTGCCGTCATCCGTCGCTTGGATGGTGAAAACCACCTGCGTCTCCCCCGCGGGAATCGTCACGTTTGCGGGCAGTGTCATTTCGTCCGGCGGTGTAGCAGAGAGAGCGACCACTAGCGCATCGGCCGTATTGGCATCCAGACGACGCACGGTGACTTGGGCGCTCGATCCTTCCGCTAGGAAATGGTTTGGATAACTGAATACAAGGCGCGGCCCTTCGTCATCGGCGATCTGTAGTGCCACTTCCGTGCTTTCGCTAATGACCTCGCCACCGATCCGCAGTTCCACGGAGAAGAGTGCGGTCTGGAGACCGTCCGCCAGCGTATCGTTCACCGCCGCGATTGGAAATGAAACGCTCGCAGCACCAGCCGGGATGTTCACCATCGTCGGCAGTTCGGCTTCGTTTGGGGCGCTGTTGGTTAGATGAACCGTGAGCGGCAGGGCGCTCGCCGGTGCGCGGGTCACTGTGCCGATCGCTGCGGCAGGGCCGGCATTTTCCACGACTAGCGAACGGTCCAGAGTAAGTGTGAGAAGCGGCGTGTCGTCATCGACAACGAGCAATGCTGCATCGGTAGCCTGCGATTCGGCGGCGCTGGCGGTCAGCCGCACTTCCGTAGGCGCCTGAATCTCGTTGTCCTGTTTGCCGCTGACCGTGAACGCGGCTTGAAGCTGCCCGGCGGGGATCGTGACGGGAGGACCCGGGTCCACGCGTGAGGCATTCGATGCCGCGAGCGTGACGACAAGGTCACCCGCTCTGGCACGGGGGATCGTGACCAGACCCGAGACGGTGGACCCTTCGATCAGCGTTTCTTCAGCTAGAACCAAAGCCAGCAGCGATTCCGGTGCGAAGAACACATTTTGTGAGCGCTCGGCAGTTGAATTGTCGAGAGTGGTGACGATCACCCGCACGGCGTAATCACCATCAGGATAGCTCGCGACTGCTAGATCGGACGTGAACCCATCCGCCGGGGTCACATCCGTTGATCGTAGTGTCCATTGTTCTTCACCCGTCAGGCGGATGAAGAAGTCGGCCCGGGCGATTCCGACTGAGTCAAGAGCTTGGACCGCCAGAGTCACCGTCTCGGAAGCGAAAGTGACTCCGTCTAAAATTTCCGTGCCATCGGCAGTGAAGCTGGAAATGACTGGCGGCAAGCGCAGCGAGCGGGTCGCGGATGCGGGCCAGAAATCTTCGTCGCCCGCCTGTATCGCAGTCACGGTGACCGGACCGCCGCGGAGCACTGTCAATGTAGAGCCATTCACTGCGGCGACCTGCGAGGGCGAGGCCGAGAAAATGACAGGTAGGCCGCTGCTCGCTGTCGCTGAAAGCGGAATCGTGAGCGGTCCCGCGATCGGCTGCGTGAAGTTGATCGTCTGAGAATCTTTCGTCGCCTCGACTGAAATCACGTCTGGACTGAAACTGCCCAGAGTGTTCACCGTGACCACGGCGAAATGCTGGCCTCCCACATCGGCGAAAGATCCGAGCAGCGCTAGCGGCGTCTGGGTGGTGGTGAAGAGCTGGGCTGAGGCGACGTTCGTGAACGCGTTGTTGGAACGATAAACGTCGTAGCGGGAGACCAGTGCGCTCGGCTGAACTGCGTCCCAGAGCATTGCTACTGACGGACCTTGCGCGGTAAGCTCCACGTTTTCCGGGTTCGGCAGGAGGGTGGATGCGGTGAGTGAAACGCCGGAACTTTCTCCGCCGAAGGGATCAAGCGTGGTGATGCGGAATGAATAACCTGTCGCTGGCAGTAGCGAGTCTCTCGTCCAAGTGGTCGTGCCCGGCGGGAGTTCGTCGGCAAGTGCTCCGTTCAGATAAATTCGGTAACCCGTGAGAAACGGTCCAACATCCGGCGGTGCCTGCCATGAAAACGTCAACGAATCCGCGCCGCTCGATCCGGCCAGCTCGATGACTTCGCCGACGCCGGAGATGGACGACAGTGCCGAGAACGAGCGTACCGCCGGATTGAAATTTCCCAACACATCTTCCGCCACGACGGCGTAGTGGAGGATGGTCCCGCCACTGACGCCAGTCACCGTAGTCGATAGGCGACCGGACTGCACAAACCCAAATGGTGTCAGTCCGGTGACATCCTCGAAGAACGTGTTGGAAACGTAAATCCGGTAGCGGGCGATATCGACTTGCTCGAGTTCGTTATAGTCTGGCCATGACAGATCCACTGCGCCGAAAGCGGATGTCGCGGTGACGGCGTTAAAGCTGCTGCCTACGCCTGTGACCGGGGCGGGCGTGGTCGCATCTGGCGCGGCGATCGAGTATTCCCGCGAAGCGATTTCTTGAAATGACGGCCCGGGCTCCAAGCCAATGGAGAGTGAAAACTCGCGGGAAATCGCCTGCGGCGACAGCACATAAGCGGCGGAATAATTGACCGCCGGAACGAAATTTCCCGAGGCATCCACGGGGACGACGGCGAAGTAATGGTCGGTGCCAGCAAGCAGTCCGGTTAGGGTCGCCGAGGTTTGTCCACCGCCTACGCTAAGGACTGGCGTCAGGCCGGAAACGTTGGAAAACGCGCCCGTTTCGGACAGATAGATGTCGAAACGCTGGATGCCGCCGACCGCCCATTGGTTGTAGCTGGACCAGTCGAGCGTGGCTGTTTCGCCGGAGGCATCGACGCTCACATCGACATCTGCGATGGCGATAGGCGGCGTGGGACTGACGATTGCCAGATCGAACTCGCGCGAAACGATTTCCCGATATGGAGGCTGCGGCTCCTGCCCGATGTAGAGTGAGATTTCCCGGGAGATCGTCTGCGGCGAAATGACATAAGCGGCGGCATACGACACGGTTTGCAAGAAATTGCCCTGTCCATCCACGGCGACCACCGCGAAAAAGTGATCTTGATTGGGTGCAAGGCCGGTCAGCGTGACAGTAGATGATCCAGCGCCTACCGTGAGTAACGGCGACATCCCGGCGACGCTGGTGAAGGCACCGGTGGCTGAATAATAAATCTCGAAGCGGGTGATGTCGCCGACCGCCCATTGATTGTAGCTGCTCCAATCTAAAGTGGCCGATTCGCCAGTCGGTGAGGCGGAAACTAGGACTCCCGTCACGGCTGGCGGCGGCGCTGTGCTGCTCACGAGTAAATCCAGCTCGCGCGAGACGATTTGCCCGACAAGTGCGGAGCTACCATTTTCCACATGGATCGAGAACTCGCGTGAGACCGCTTGTTTTACGGGTGAAAATTCAGCTCCGCCGACGTCGAGGGTGTATTCCCGCGATGCCACTTCGCGCAGCAGCACTTCACCCTGCGCATGGACTTGCGGCAGGCAGAGGCAGGCCACCACAACGATATGGGCAAGCAAATGTCTGGGAGAATTCATAGGTTCGGATGGCGGCAAAGGTTTTCGCAACCCTGCCTGCTGCGCATGCGCTCCATTACGGACGCACGACCTTTACCTGAACTCCGGAATACCCGACATTCACCGGCAGTGTGGCGGTCCAGCGCACCACCAATGGCGAGGTGCTGACCACGCTCTGCACGGTGGCGTTCACGACGACGGCGTTTGCGTTGGCTCTCGGCGTGACTCTCACTTGCACTTGAGAAGCTTGTTCGACATTCGTCGTCTCGATGATCGCTTCAGTGCTCGCAGTCTGCGGCAGCGCGACATCCGCGCCCGCGCTGCCAAACGAGGCCCGCGGATCAGTCGGCGCAGTGGCTCCGCCGATGGAGATGACTTTGACTTCCGGGGCGTCTGCGGGAGGCCACAGCAGCGCGGTGTCTGCGGATGCCAATGGCACCACGCTGGGGTCCGGCGTGATCTGCAAAGAGTTTGAGTTTTCAGCTCGCTCAAGACGGATTCTACCAAGTCCCGGTGCCACACCACTTCGACTGTAACCCGCAAGTGCCCGACAAAATCCATTTCCCTCCAGAGTCGAACAAACTAACCGAATGCCGCCACCGCTGCCGCCGCCAGACGTATCGCCAAAATAATAATTACCACCTGCGCCTCCACTGGCAGATATTCCACCGGTGATTGAAATGGTCTGAGTGCAGGCAATTAGAAGGGCACCCGCTCCAGCGCCACCACCCACTCCTGCGACTCCCGAGCCTCCTGAGCCGCCTATCAACGGAATAAGAGATGGATTGCCGTAAGCTGGTGGGTTTAAGCCGGGGCTGGTCCCGTAGGTACCACCTCTTGCGGATTGGAAGCCCCCCCCGGGGCCGAACCCAGCACCGTGACCAACTCCAGCAGAGAAATCACCGTTCGCCCCACGGAATCCGCCTGGTCCAGGCTCGGACAACAGGGGTGGAGTTTGGAAGTTCTGTCCATCTAAACTAACCGTTCCGGCGATAGTTACGTTACCGCTGACCAGCCAAACCACCGGAGCCCGGCTGTCGTGATTCTTAAAAGTCACGGTCGCGCCAGATGCGACGTTCACGCTGGAGTATTTAAAAACCACGGCCCATTTCGCAGGGTCGTAAACGCCCTTTCCGGCATTTGCGCCGTTCCCTTGGTCCCAAGGGGCGGTGACCGCTTCGGAAAGATCGATCTCAGTATTCGCGGTAATGTTCAGCACGCCGTCTGAGCCATCGGCTCCGGGGACGTTGATGGCCCCAAAGGCGGGGGATATTTGAGTGGAGGCGACGATCCAGAGGAGTAGGTGTTTCTTCATGGCATGTTAGTAATTACACTCTACCCGCTAGTTATTACGGGATGACGGGACAAGGAAAAACGTAGTTCGTCAGTGACAAAACTGTCACCTGCTCGATGTCACCTGCGGAAAAGTGCTGTGCGTCATGTCGACTCAAAGGGGAGCACACGCGCCCTCGCGTGTTCTGGGGTGCGCCATCGCGCTCCAGATTCTGCAAATGCGAAGCGACTTTTCCGTCACACTCATTTCACACTATCTAATGAGGAAAAGGTCGGAATTTACACATTACAGTTGAAATCGCGTAGTTCGGAAAACCTTGTGATGCCCGTGCAAGCGATTAGTTAGCTCAAATGCACTTCTTCATACTGGTATGGTTATTTGTGGGATCGATGGCGATGGCGGCCAAGCCTCTGAATGTGGTTTTGATCCTCGCCGATGATTTCGGGGTGATGGATTCATCGCCTTACAATCCGCAGACGTTTTACGACACGCCAGCACTCCAGCGCTTGGCCGATAGTGGCGTGCGCTTCACCCAAGCTTACGCGGCGAGCCCGGTGTGCTCCCCTACCCGTTCCGCGCTTCTGACCGGTCAGTGGCCGTCCCGCACGCGCAACACACAGTTTTTCAGCGGGCCCAACGAGTTTTTCGGACAAGCCCTGCCCGCCGATTACGATCCGATCCAACACGGCAAATTCGCCAATCGGAAAAATTTTCCACTCTGGCCCGCGCCCTACCTCGGTCAGCTCGCGGATGCTCACACCACCCTCGCAGAAGCGCTTAAAGCCAATGGCTACTCGACGTTTTTTACCGGAAAATGGCATCTCGGCCCAAAAGGTTCGTGGCCTACAGATCACGGATTCGCCCTCAATCTCGGCGGACATGATCGCGGCGGACCTTACGGCGGAGACGGCTATTTTTCACCTTACGGAAACCCGACACTGCCAGACGGCCCGGTCGGCGAGCACTTGCCCGACCGCCTCGCCACGGAGACCAGCAAGTTCATCGCCAGTCACAAGGATCAGCCGTTTTTCGCCATGCTCTCGTTTTACTCGGTGCACACGCCACTTCGCGGTCGGCCAGATTTGGTGGAAAAATACGAAAAACGTCGGCTGAAACTCGGCCTGACCGATGGCTACGAATCCGAGCACCCACGGCAAAACCGCGTCACGCAGGCCCACGCCGTTTATGCCGCGATGGTCGAGGCGATGGACCTTGCCATCGGCAAAGTGCTCGATGCGCTCGATGCCGCCGGAGTCGCCGATCACACGCTGGTCATTTTCACCTCTGATAATGGCGGGCTTTCGACATCCGAAGGCTCGCCCACCAGCAACTTGCCGCACCGCGCGGGCAAGGGCTGGCTTTACGAAGGCGGCATCCGCGAACCCTACATCGTGCGCTGGCCCGGCGGCGCGGCGAAAGGCGCGGCATCGCCATGGATGGTCACTTCCACCGATGTCTTTCCGACGATTCTCGAAGCCGCTGGCCTGCCGATGCTGCCAGACCAACACAAGGACGGCGCGTCATTTTTAGCGGCCTTGAAAAATCCCGCCGCCACCCATGACGAGCGACCGCTCTATTGGCACTTCCCACACTGGGGCAACCAAGGCGGCACTCCCGGAGCCGCCGTGCGTCTCGGCGATTGGAAATTGATCGACTGGTTCTGGGGCAAGCCCGCCGAACTCTTCCACCTCGGTCAGGATGCCGGGGAACGCTCAAACGTCGCGAACGAACACCCCGAAGTCGTGGCCAAGCTCCGCAACGTGCTCGATCAATTTCACCAAGAAACCCAAGCCATCATGCCAGCCACCAACCCCAACCCAAAACTGCCCTTCGAGAAATGGTGACGGAGTGGCTCCCTCCGGCGAGCCATCACCCGCAGCGGCGGCTTGAAGCCGCCTGTGCGATTCATGGCGTCTGGGAAAACGCCACTCCGCGAAAGCGCGCCATCAACGGTTGGATGACGTATTTTACCAACGGATTCACCAATGCGCCGACGAGTACCCCGAATATCGCGGCAATCCCTGCCTGTCCGAGCCAGCGGAGTGGCCCGTCGAGCAAAGGCACCAGTCGCGCAAACGACTCGGCGGCGTGCTGAACGAGTTCTTCCGGCGCGTGGAGGCCCAGCTCGTGCAGTCCGTGAATCAAGATGCCGCCGCCCACCCACAGCATCGCGATCATGCCGATGAAACTCAGTATTTTCATGAACGTGGGCATGCTGAAAACGATGGCCCGCCCGGTGGCGCGGATTAGGCCGGTCCCGGATCGGGCCATCGCCACTCCGGCGTCGTCCGCTTTCACGATCAGTGCCACCACGCCATAAACCAGCAGAGTAATGCACAATCCCACCACCGCGAGCACCACCGCCTGCATCCACAATGGCGAACCCGCCACGCCAGCGAGCGTGATGGCCATGATCTCGGCTGAGAGGATGAAATCGGTGCGGACCGCGCTGCCGACACGCATGTTTTCCAGTTCCTCCGCCGACATCGCGAGGATCTCCTCATCGTGACTGGCAGGATGATGGCCGGGTTGCACCATCTCCATGACCTTGTGATAGCCTTCAAAACAAAGATACGCGCCACCCGCCATGAGCAGTGGTGTGATGGCCCAAGGCGCGAGCAAACTCAGCACAAGCGCGCCCGGCAGGAGGATGAGCAGCTTGTTTTTGAGCGAGCCTTTGGTGATTTTAATGATGATCGGCACTTCCCGCTCCGCCGCGAGGCCGACGACATACCGCGGAGTGACTGCCGCATCATCAATCACGATCCCAGCCGCCTTGCTGCCTGCTTTTGCCGCGAGCACGCTCGCGTCGTCCAGCGAAGATGCGGTGACTTTCGCCACAGCGGCAATGTCATCAAGCAGGGCGAGAAGCCCGGAAATCATCGGCGACCTCCTTGATTTTCGCTGCAAGTGCCGGGTGTGAGAGGGGCTGAAAATTTCATAAATGAGACGGTGTGATCGACGCGTCCATCAACAACCCAAGCCCGCGTGGGGCAATCAAAAATCGTGGTCTGCGCGTGCTCAATCCAGCACCGCTTGCAGCTCCCACGTTCTTTTCGCTCGCGGTGTGCCGGGGCCGTTGTAACCAAGAAGTCGGTAGCTTTTGGCCTCGGCCTTCTTCTCTTCCAGCGCGGCATCCAGAGCCGATCTGGCTTTGGTGATGTTTTCCTTCGAGTCGTTGCCTTGCCATGTGTAGCTCAGCGTGGTGGTGGCTGGCACGTCGCGCACTTCCACTTTCGTGCCGTCTGGTCCGGTGGCCCCGACTTTTCCGTTTTGGTAAAGGAAGGCCATCGTGGACTGCTGGAGCTTGCCGTCGGTGCCCTCCATGCCCATTTCGACCGGTGCGGTCATCGGGATGTCGTGCTTCTTGATGTGGCCAAACAAGGTCCAAAACGCGCTGTTCGCACCCTTGCCATTGGTAAACGCGGCGCGGTAAGCGGGATATTTTTTCTCGCTCACTTGTTCGTAGGGACCGGGGGCCGGCCAACCTTGGGGCAGGGGAGCCTCGTTCACATAAGCAGGCGCGGGCCTCGATTCCCGAGAATCATCGGCATTGAGGTTGCACGCGGCGATCAGGGCAAACAGCGGAAAGAATTTCTTTTTCACAGGTCTCAACGGAGCGAGGTAGCACCACCCTGCAAGCGATATTTGAAAATCCCAGCGATCACTCGCAATCGGAGTGGCTTGATACGGGTGGCTTCAAGCGGCCGATTTTTTATCGAATCGACATGCGCTAGCCGCTGCGGCGAAGTTTCGGCTGTGCCGAGTGTTCAAATCAAAACCATCAGTTTCCACCCATCGATCTGGCCCAAGATGATTGGGGATGTCTCGCGAGATGCTCGCCCAGGCGATCTCGTGCAAGTTCTAGGCAAGGAGGGCACGCCCTTCGGCTGGGGGCTGTGGAATCCGAGATCGCGCATGCCGCTGCGCATCGTCAGCCACTCGCTGGATGAAATTGACGAGTCGTTTTTTGAAAAGGCGATCCACCGGGCGGCAGAGCTGCGCTGTGACATTCTCAAGGTGGATTCTGGCACGGACAGCTTCCGGGCGATCCATGGCGACGCGGATTTTCTGCCCGGAATGGTGGCGGATAAATTCGCGGATGTGCTCTCGATCGAGATCACCAACCTCGCGGCGTGGCAGCGCTTGCCGCGTTGGCTGCCGCTGCTGCACGAGTGTTTCGGCACGAAACGCGTGGTCGTTTCTGTGGACGAAGAACTGGCGAGGATCGAAGGGATCCCGCGCAGTGGCGGCGTGGAGTCCGATCCAGTGCGCACGGTGAAGATTCTGGAAAACGGCGTGCGCTATGAAGTGAACTTTGCCGATGGTCATAAGACCGGGTTTTTCTGCGACCAGCGGGACAATCGGCGGAACTTCGCGAAACTCGCGGCTGGCCGCACGGTGCTCGATCTTTGCTGTTACACGGGTGGTTTTGCGATCTCTGCGGCGCTCGCCGGTGCGCTGGATGTCAGCGGTGTGGATCTGGATGAAAACTCGGTGGCGATGGCCAAACGCAACGCCAACCTCAACTCGGCGAAAGTGCGATTCACCCACGCCGATGCCTACACATGGGCGCGCACAATGATCGAAAATGGCCGCACTTGGGATCTGGTCATCGCGGACCCGCCGAAGTTCATCCACGGCCGCGAGGACGACATCGGCCAAGGAAAATATGCGGACCTGAACAAGCTCTCGCTGCAACTCGTGACGCCCGGCGGTCTGTTTGTGAGCTGCTCGTGTTCTGGCATGCTCGAGGCCAGCGATTTCGAGCGCTTCGTGACCGTGGCCGCGCACAAACAGCAGAAGCGGCTGCAAATTTTCGACCGCACCGGAGCGGGGCCGGATCACCCGACGCTCTCGAATTACCCAGAATCCCGCTATCTGAAAGTGCTGTGGTCGCGGGTGATTTGAGAAACGCCGAGCAGCAGAAACGGTGCGGGCCGCTGGGTGCCTAGCATGCCGTATTTTGCGATGCGCCAACCGGATGCGGCACGGGCGGTCATACATGATTCCACCGCTTCTGCCTCCAGCGCGCCCGCCGCGTGGCCGGGGTAGCAGATCACTGAGAGCACGCCGCCGGGTTTCAGCAAATGCGCCGCCGCGTCCATGGCGTTGAGAGTTTCTGGGGCGGTGGTCGTCGTGCCGTGATCTTCGCCGGGCAAGTAGCCGAGGTTGAACATCACCACCGCGATCGATCCGGGCTGCGCGTGGTCGGTCATCTGGACGTGAGATTTCAAATGAAACTCCACACGCTCCGAAAAATTCGCCGCCTTCACTCGCAGGGCTGCCGAACGAATGGCTTCTTCCTGCACGTCGAAGGCGATCACACGACCGCTCGGGCCCACGCAATCCGCGAGAAAAACCGTGTCGTGGCCATTTCCTGCGGTGGCATCGATGACGAGATCGCCAGCCTGAATCAGCGGACGCAGCAGCGACCAAGTGAGTTCAGTAGGGCGGGGAGGGGACACAGGGTAGAGAGCAACCGTTTCACTTAGACAGGGTTTCAACCGCGAATGGACACGAATGAACGCGAAAAAAGAAGCAGGAACAACGAAAGGGTCAAAAAGCCTCGAAAGAAGAGGATGTTTGGGACTTTAAACTGAATCCCAAAAGATGAGAGTAGAAGCATTCCTAACTCTTTCAATTTTCGTCACTTTCGCGTTTTTCGTTGTTCTAAATATTGGCATTCGGGATGAGCGCGAATTTTAGAACGGAAAGACCTCTTTATTCGCGTCCATTGGCGTCCATTCGCGGTTTGAAAAATCTCAGGCTTGAGTGCCCGATGATGGGATTTTGAGGGATCACGCCAAATCCGAAACGAGCACCTTGGCCCACCATTCTTTGAACGAGGCGAGAAAGGCGTCGTGAATGGGATCGACTTGGTAGGCGTTGTGGTCATCGAGCGTGGCAAACTGAATGCTCAGCGCGTAATCCCACGATTGATCCACCGCCGGACGAATTTCCACCGGGGCCGGCACCGCCCAGCGACCGCTCGCGACTGTCGAGATGTTCAACAAACTCTCAAGCCCGAGAACAAACGCAGCGCGGTCTGCGGGATTCTGATGGGCCTCGGTGAGCCAGAAGTAAACGTGGTGTTCCATGCCGTGAGTGACTAGCGGTCGCCGAATTTTGCGGCAAGTCCGTATTGCCGAATCCTGCATGCCACTTATGGTCCGCCTCATTCTTATGTTCCGCACGATTTCTTTGATCGCATTTTCCGCCATGGCAGCGCTCCACGCAGAGCCCGCCGATTCCGATGTCTATCGCTCGGTGCTGCGCATTGAGGCGGCCACTCAAACACCGGATTACGAGACTCCGTGGAACTCCGGTCGCTTCAGCGGTGGGATCGGCACCGGATTCATCATCGGCGACAACAAAATTCTGACCAACGCCCATGTCGTCTCAAACGCCAGTCGCCTGCTCATCACGGTGCACGGCAGCCCGGTGAAATATCCGGCACGAGTGATTCACGTCGCGCACGATAGCGACCTCGCGATTCTCGAAGTGGAGGATTTTTCGGATTTTAAATCGTTTCCGCGCTTCGAGTTTGGCGATGTGCCAGCGCTGGAGTCGCAGGTGCGGGTGATCGGCTATCCCATCGGCGGCGATCGGCTTTCGGTCACGCGCGGCGTCGTTTCTCGGATCGACTTCCAGCCGTATTCTCACTCTCGCGTGGACTCGCATTTGGTGGTGCAGATCGATGCAGCGATCAATCCGGGAAACTCTGGAGGTCCGGTTCTTCAAGATGGAAAAGTGGTGGGAGTGGCATTTCAAGGCCTGCGCCAAGCGGACAACACCGGATACATCATCCCCACGCCAGTGATTCGGCGTTTCCTCAAAGACATCGAGGACGGGAAATACGATCATTACGTCGATCTGGGCATCACTGAGTTCCCCTTGCACAACCCCGCCATGCGCAAGTCGCTCGGTCTGCCGGATGACAACATGGGCGTTCTGATCACCAACGTCATCCCGACCAGCCCGTCCGATGGATTTCTCCAGCCCGGTGACGTGCTGCTCGCGCTCAACGGCCTCCCGGTGGACAGCGCGGGGATGGTCACCATCGATGGAGAGAAGACCAATTTCAACGAAGTGGTGGAGCGGAAATTTGCAGGCGACAAGGTGGCCGTGCGTTTCCTGCGAGATGGCTCGTGGAACGACGTGGAAATCGAGCTAAAACCTCTGCCGTGGGCGAGGATGTATGCCATCAAGTATGAGAAAAAACCGCGATACTTCGTCTTTGCTGGTCTTGTTTTTCAGCCGCTCGATACCAACCTGCTGGCGTCTTCCAAATTTGACGAAGTCACCGTGCGTCGGCTCTACACCGATTACGTGCCAAAAGGATTGTTCCAAAAACACCGGGACATCGTGATGTTATCGCGTGTCGAAAGTGACCCTGTCACCAGTCAGCTCAGCGACTTCGCGGGCTTTGCGGTGGACAAGATCAACGGCGAGGAAGTCTCTGATCTGGAGCATGCCTACAAGTTGCTCCACTCGGAAAATGCGCCGGAGTTTCACGTGATCGAGCTTTTTGGTGCGAGCCGCCCGGTGATCATTCCATCGGCGGAAGTGGCGGCAGCGAACGAGCGCGTGGCGCGAAATTACGAGATTTCTGAGATGAAGAATTTCGTGGAATGAAGACGCCGCGTGTCGGAATCGCACTCGGCTCCAATCTCGGCGACCGACTCGCCAACTTGCAGGCTGCGATTTCTCTGCTGCGGGAAATTTCGGAAAACCCGGAGGATGTGAAGTGCGCTCCCGTTTATCAGACTGAGCCGCGCTTGTGCCCGCCGGGTTCTCCGCAGTTTCTCAACACGGTGATCGAGATGGATTTTGCGGGCACGCCGCTGGAGTTGCTGGAAATCACGCAGACGCTGGAAATCCAGCTCGGACGGCAGCGCAGCGAGGAAAGAAACGCGCCACGGGTCATCGACATCGATCTGCTGTATTTCGGCGACGCCATTCTGGATCACCCGCAACTGGTTCTGCCGCACCCACGCATCGCCGAGCGGCGCTTCGTACTCCAGCCGCTGGCGGATCTACGTCCGGAACTGATTCTTCCGGGTCAGGAGCGCTCGGTGAGTGAGATGCTCGCGAGCTTGCATGAACTTGATCCATTGGAGCGCGGAATTTATTCCGCATCTTCCAATTCCGCATCTTTCCACGCCAGAATTGCGGAATAAATTCCGCGCTCCAATTTGCACACATGGCCTCTTCCACGCTCAAACGAAGACCGCAGGTTGCTTCGATTTCATCGGGATTTCCTCAAGGTATAGCTCTGTGGCCTCACGCAGATTGCTCATAGCCTCATCGAAATTGTCACCTTGGGTGGTGGTTCCCGTTTCGGGATTGAAGGCCACGTAGCCCCCTTCTTCAGCTTCGGTAATGACAGCACTGAAAATCATGGATTTGCCTGCAACGAGGAGCGGCGCTTGTCGAGGATGGGCTTGGTAGTTGTAAACCGCTGACTTTGTGAATGCAGGGAGGTGTGTCTGTTAACGATGAGATGGACCGCGGAATTTATTCCGCCTCCTCCAATTCCGCATGTTCACACGCCAGAATTGCGGAATAAATTCCGCGCTCATTCGTGAATTGGCGGCGTTTTCCATCACTTGACGCGGCGGGTTTCGTGGCTACAGCTATCCGGCATGCAAGCCGACAACGCGGATCGCCAGACCATTCCTGAGCAACCATTGGACACGATTGATGCCGAAATCACCCCAGACACCGAGGAAACTTCGACCCTTGATCCATGGGAGGAACTCGAAGCGGAAGCCTTGAAATGGAAGGAAATCTCGCTGCGCACGGCCGCTGAAATGGACAATCTGCGCAAGCGCACCGCCCGCGAACGTGAAGAAGCGATGCGCTACGCCAACCAGCGCTTGCTCGAGGAATTGATCCCGGTGCTCGACAACTTCGAGATGGGCATGCAGGCCGCCGCGCAGGACACCACTTCCATGATCTACATCGGAATGGACATGGTTCGCCGCCAACTCAACGAGTTTCTCATCGCACAAGGCGTCACCGAGATCGATACCAGCGGGTTGTTTGACCCGAATTTGCACGACGCGGTGGCTCAAGAAGACTGCTCGGCTGGCGAAGAAGGCCGTATTTTGCGCGTCACGCGTCGGGGTTTCAAACTCCGCGACCGCCTGATCCGCCCTGCCAGCGTGGTGGTTTCCAAGCTTCCAGCAAATACGGAGGAGGGCGCTGAGTAATTTTTCCCATGGCTGAAAAACGCGATTACTACGAAGTGCTCGGCGTCGCCCGCGATGCTTCCGCCGATGAAATCAAAAAGTCCTACCGCAAGTTGGCGGTGAAATTTCACCCGGACAAAAATCCGGGAGACCACACGGCTGAGGACAAGTTCAAAGAACTCGGCGAAGCCTACGAGGCGCTGAGTGATGCCGATAAACGGGCGGCGTATGACCGATATGGCCACGCAGCATTCAGCGGTCAAAGTGGTGGCGGACGCGGTGGTTTCCACGATCCGATGGATATTTTCTCCCAAATTTTCAGCGGTGGATTTGAGGAATTTTTCGGTGGCGGCGCGGGAGGTGGCCGTAAGGGATCGAGTGTTCAGCGCGGTAGCGACTTGCGCTACGACCTCGAAATCAGCCTTGAAGAGGCTGCTCGCGGTGTCGAGAAGGAGCTAGAGATCGAGCGTTACGTGCCTTGCGACACCTGCAACGCGCGCGGTACCAAAGGCGCAGGTGGCGTAAAAGCCTGCACCACTTGCGGCGGGCGCGGCGTGATCTCCCGGCAGGCTGGCATTTTCATCCAGCAAACCACCTGTCCCGAATGCCGTGGAGCCGGAGAAACGATTTCCGATCCGTGCAACAGTTGCAGCGGCGAAGGTCGGGTGCAGCGCGAGAGCCGCATCAAACTTCGCATCCCCGCTGGCGTGGACACTGGCACTCGTCTGCGTTCTTCAGGAAATGGCGATGCCGGAGTGCGCGGCGGCACAGCGGGGGATCTGTATGTGTTTCTCCACTTGAAAGAGCATGACGTCTTCGAGCGCAATGATGCCGATTTGTTCTGCGACGTGCCGATGCCTTTCGCCATCGCGGCGCTGGGTGGCGAGTTGAAAGTCCCCACGCTCGACGGGCAGTCATCGATCAAGATTCCGGCTGGCACACAAGGCGGCACGGTTTTCCGGCTGCGCGACAAAGGCATGCCCACTCTCAGCAACGGACGTCCTGGCGACCTGAATGTGCGCGTGCAAGTGGAAGTTCCGACCAAGCTCAACAGCCAGCAGCAGGACAAACTTCGCGCGTTTTCCGAATCCATCGGAAATCACAACTCGCCGATGCAGGAAGGTTTCTTTGAGAAAGCAAAGCGGTTTTTTGACCTGTGACCATGAGATGGAGCGCGAGAAACGCTCATGATGCTGTTTTTTCGCGGTCCAGATCCAGAGCGTATCGAAGGGCGGCGCGGACCTCGTCCATTGCTCTGCCATAAAAAATTCCAATGGGTCCCTGTAGTTCGTGGTGCTGCACAGCCTGTAAGCCTTGGACATTCGCGTAGCTCTTCAACCGCAAGAACGGCATAGGTGGGAGCTCCACTTCGTAACCAGAACCCCGATAAGCGGATGTGATCGGAACACAGAGGCACAGGGCTCTCGGGGGATCTGCGTCTTCTCGTGAAACGGCTAACATCATCCGAACCTTGCCGCCTAGCCCAAGATCGACCCGATACACTTCGCCAGGCTTAATCGTCATAACAGGTATCAAGAGCCGCTTGTCTTGCAGCGATTGGGAGCAAAATGTCGGCGTCACGCGGAATTTCCACGGCAAAAGGTAGCCCACGACGCATCTTGACCTGAGTTAAGAACATTCGGATCGCCTCGGTGGTCGAAATTCCAAGGCTTTCAAACACACTCTCCGCTTCTTGCTTAAGGCGCGGCTCAACCCTTGCCCTGACGATTGCATCTTTCATGGCTCACTTGTGGCACAGGTGAGCTACAACGAGAAGCTTTTTTCGGCGAACCAGTGGATATTATTCCCATCCCTACTTCGCACGCTGGTGCTTTTTAAAAATCACTTCTCGATGCGGAAGCCGTTGCATCCGACTAGATTCGGGATGGTTTCACTGCGGTGCTGATGGATGTGGCGGGCCAGTGCGGATTCCACGGAAATCTCGCGGATGAAGTCGGCCAACTCGGCGGGCTCACCCATTACTAACAGTTCCACCGTGCCATCTTCTAAGTTTTTGACGCTGCCGCAGACGTCGAAGCCACGAGCGAGGTCTTTGACGGTGTAGCGGAATCCGACTCCTTGGACCCGACCTTCGAAAATCACACGTTTGGCAATCATGGCGTGGGGGTGACTCAGTCAAGTTGAGTGATGAGTTCGGTGGTGTGAGTGTTGAAAAAGCGGACTCGGTCGGGTGCTGGCCGGGAGATATGGAGGTGCCGTTTTTCCGGTGTCGTCGCGGTGATTCCCAGTTCGGCATCTTTTTCGAGGCCAGCTTTTGCGGAAACGAAACTGAGTGCTGCCGTTTGAAATTGATCTGCGGCAGACGGGGAATCGAACTGCACGTCCCAAATCACCGCTGCGGACGATTCGCCGTCTGGAAGCAGCAGGTAGCGGTCGTTTTTCCAGCAAGATGAGACTTCGAGGGCGAGGCCGACATCGCCGAGCGCTTCGAGCCAGAGACGCAGGCCGAGCTGTCCGGCGCTCTCGGATAAATAAGGTTCTTCCGGGGTTTGGGGCATTTCCAAAGCAGGCGGTGCAAGCGGTCCGCTGGCGGGCAGCAGGATCGAGCGGGTCGTCTGTGGCGGATTGCGAAACGCCTGTTGAAAAGGCTCATTGCCCTGCACATGCAGCGTGTCGGCAAAGCCCTTGCCTTCGATCAATGGGAAAATGGTGAGCCCTTGGATGAAGGCAGGTAGGCTGTTGAAAATCTGCTCCACCTCGCTGTTCTCGGCCATCGGCACGAAGCCAATCGCGCGAGCGCTCAGCGCGTAAAACCGTGCTTCGGAGCCTGAGGCCGCACCTTGATGCAGTGCTTCTCGGGCGCGTGCCGCGTCGTCGCCCGGATAGGCTGGCGGCGGCGGGAAATGTTGGTGAAACAAAATCCGCGCGAGCATGCGCACCAGTGCGGCTTGGTCTGGAATGCTTTTGGGATCGAAGCGGTCAGTCACCCAAGCCTCGCCCGTCACCTCATCAAACCACCCGCGCGCACCGACCGCGCGCACCACGGTGAGCTGGGCGAGCAAGTCGTCGGACGGGCCAAGCCAGCCGATCAAACGATAAGCATCTTGGCGGTCATCGATGCCTGCTGGGCCGAAGCGGCTTTCATAAGCGGCCGCCACACGGTCGCGCAGTTCCTCGGAAGCGATGCGGTGAATGACCGGATTGTGCAGGAAATTGAGGCCAAATTCTTTCTCTGCACGGTCTTTGAATTCTTGCGGCACGGCCAGCTCACCACCGCCTTGCGCGAGCGACCGCAGTGATGCGTTTTCCTGTTTGAGCATCTCGTTTTCTTCGCTGGCAATGCGCAACTGCGTTTCCAGATCGTCAAGACTCCCGGTGCCAGCAGCGGAGCGCCAATGCAGTCCCTGCAAAATCCCGCCGATGCCTACCGCGCCGCCTAACAACAATGGGAGCAATGTTTTCGGAGCAAGCACGGCAAAGAAGTAACAAGTAAATGGCGCGGTTTAGCGGCCGACCGGGCGAGCGTTGGGATTCACCGAGCTAGCGTCCTCCTTGAACGGATTGGTTTCCAGCGCTGAGGATTTGACCCCGAAGACTTCTTCAAATGTCTTGCCCGGGAGTAAGTTGAAGACGATCGGTGCGCTGCGATTTCCCTGAGCATCGTAAACGTAACAAATCCGCTGGATCGGCATTTCTTTGCCATTGGCGTCCTTGCGAATCTCTCGCGCGTCAAACATGCGCTCCTCCACGAGTTGCGCATCCGACCTGCGGTAGCCGTAACTGACCTTGAAAAGGAGGTCTTTGCGCCCGTCGTAAATCTTGCAACTGAGCGGATTCTGGTTCGCGTCCATGCGATAAACCGTGAGCATCACCACACCGCCGTTTGCGGAGAGTTTTCTTTTGGTGAGTGTGCGGTTGTCTGGAGTGCGAGAGAAAATCGTGCGGCAACCATCTCCGTGGCGCATCACGCGGACGTTCGGCCCATCCACGGCTTCCATGTCATCGACGGGTTGCTGCGCGGCCAGACAAGGAGCGATCAAGAGACCCGCTGCAAGGATGAGCATTTTCCAAGTTGCCAGTGCGTTCATGACGCGCAAACTAGGCGCACTGGTAGGTCGCTGCAAGCCGCCAGTTTTTCGCGATGATCTGGAAAACACGCCGTGGCCTCTTGGACCTCACCCGCCGCGCGCGAGTGATGGGGATTCTCAATCTAACGCCGGACTCGTTTTCTGATGGCGGCCGCTACGTGCTACCGGGAGAAGCGCTCGATCACGCCCGACGGATGATTGCTGAAGGCGCGGAGATCATCGATATCGGCGGCGAATCCTCCCGCCCCGGCGCGTTTCCCGTGGATGCCGATGAGGAAATGGTTCGCACGGCCCCAGTCATCGAAGCGCTGCGTGCGGAGTGGGATGGCCTGATTTCGATCGATACCATGAAGTCCGCAGTCGCCACTGCGGCGCTCAATGCAGGTGCAGACATCGTCAACGACGTGAGCGGACTCCGAGCGGATCCGGCGATGGCGCGTGTTTGTGCGGAGGCGGGCTGCGGTGTGGTGGTCATGCACATGCAGGGAGAGCCGCGGACAATGCAACAAGCGCCTCATTACCAAGATGTGGTGGTCGAGGTACGGGAGTTTTTTGCGGAACGGATGAAAATACTGACCGATGCCGGCATCGCTGCAGAAGCCATCTGTCTCGATCCGGGGATCGGGTTCGGCAAGAATTTGGAGCACAACCTCGCGCTGCTACGGTCCTTGCAAACGCTCTGCCCGCCGGGACAACCGCTGCTGCTAGGAGTTTCCCGCAAGTCATTCATCGGCCATTTGCTCGGCGATCCTCACATTTCACTGCGCGACTGGTCCACCGTCGCGATCACCGCGCGAACTCGTGAAACAGGCGTGATGCTGCACCGTGTTCATGATGTGAGGCCCAACTTACAGGCCTTGCGCATGATCGAGGCGATCATCGGCGCGTGAGAATCAACTCCAGCCGCTCAAGGTTTTTTGCCGCTGACGGCGAAACGGTATTTGGTGACAGCATCCACGATGCTGTTGGCCAGCGTGTTTTGATAGGCGTCGTTATCGATCAGGCGTGCTTCTTGCGGATGGGTCATGAAGCCGCCTTCCATCAAAATCGCTGGGTGGCGCACGCCGGATAACACGCTGAAACGGGCGCGCTTGATGCCGCGGTCGAAGGTGTGTTTTTGCAGCCGACGCAACAGCGAGCCATGCACCGAGGTGGCGAGCGCGATGTTTGCGGAATCTTGCTGATTGCCGACGCGTGTCGCGGCATCTGCGGCGATGGCGTCGCGACCGTAATGCGATACGCCGGGTGGTGAGAGGGTGAATGTTTCGATGCCACGCGCGGAGGAGCCGCCTGCGTTGAAATGGATGCTGATGAAAATCGCGTTTTCCTTCACCGCATTTGCCAAGTTCACCCGATCCTCCAGCGAGATGAAGCGATCGCTGTTGCGCGTCATGATGACTTTGAAGCCCTTTGCTTCGAGCAAAGATTTGGCGCGTCCGGCGAGCTTGAGGTTGTAAAAGGACTCCTTGTTGAGGGAATTGACCGCTCCTGCGTCTTTACCGCCGTGTCCGGGATCGAGAATCACGGTTCGGAAGCTACCAGCGGTTTTGATGAAACTTGGCCGCAGCACGGGATCGATCAATTTCACCATATCAATGCGCGAAACGTAGGCCTTATCTCCTTGGGCTTGAACTTTGTGAGTGAAGACGAATTTCACGCCGTTCATCAGGCATTCCTCGCTGCCGATCTTGAGCTTCATTTCCACTTTCTGGTTGCCCAGAACGACGGAATTTCCGGATCGGGCGAGCCGCGCAAAGTTGTAGAAGCGCTTGATGTTTTCGAGGGAAACATAGTCACGACCCTCAATTTTTGTGACATCCCAACCACCGTTGGCCGGGGCTGCTTTCAGTGATGATGTTGCGAGCAAAGATAGTGCCGCAACCGCGCTTAAAAGAAGTAAGCGAGACACAAACATCATGGGTTTTGAGATGCGGTTGTGCACAGTTTTCAGTGATGGGTAGCAAGTAGAACAACCCATGGCAACTTGAATTCTGCGGCTGTTTGTCATCCGCCTCTTGCCCAAGCGCTCAACGACGCTCCATTCCCTTCGGCAGCCATGATCGTTGAAACGGTTCGATCTTTCCTGACGCTGCCCCCGCAGACTTTGCGAGCCGAATGCTTTTCCGCATCCGATCCCATATCTTGTCCCCATTCGGATCTCCTGCCGGAGTGTTGCAATGTACCTGATAGCAACGGTCATCGACTTCGAAAAAGAGCATTCTGACGTCAGTCTTTAGTAGCAATTGATTCTGGCCCACCAGGTAAAGCGCGACAGCCCTTGTGCCCAAAACATGATCCTCTTTCCGGGTTTCCTTCAGAATGGTCCCAACAGTCTTAGCATGCATAAAGCGCATCATCGCATCCACTGCCTCATCAATTTCACCAGTAACTGAGGATCCGCTGACGCATGTCACCACTTCCAATTGCTCTTGCCGGTGGGCCTCAAGCCGAGCGTCGGTCGAGGGAAGATTTTCGGGCATCTCCACTTTTTTCAACTCCCACGGCACATCAATCGCCAGCCTCTCCGTGTAAAATTTGTGTTCAACCCAAGGTCTCGTTGCAAGGTCTTCAGGAACTTTGAGGCCGCGCATGAAAGTGTATCCCACGAAAGCGACGGCTCCAAGAATGAGCAATCCGATCACTCCCAAGATGCCGAAAACCACGATGCGCATGCCGCTAGAAATTCCAATCTCGACGAGGGCGTCAAGGTTCGACGTTTCAATAGCGGCTATCGTCTTGCGATCATCAACGAACTGATCGCCAAACCAGTCGCCACGCCGATGGCCGCGACGAGCCAGAAGTTTTGCAACGTGTCCGCCAGGGGGCCGCTCAGGTTCATGCCGAACAGGCCGGTCAAAGCCGTGAACGGCAGGAAAATCGCGGCGAGCACATTGAGGCGATGCGCAGTATTGGAGACGCGGCGCGAGTTTTCCGCCTGTTGTTCGGCTTGTTTGACCATCACAAAGTTCAGCCCCAATTGCGCGTCTTGCATCAGCAGTTCGGCATTCCTTTCGATGCTGGCAGCTTGGTCCCGCATATTGATCAACTCACGGTCGGCTTTGACGGCCTCACGCGCTTGTTGCAGAGCACGGTGCAGTCCGCGCGAGCTGCGCAGGACAGGCGCGATGTCTGCTAGAACTTGGTGATATTCTGCGGCGCTCGATGCTGACTGCTCAGCGGCATCGAGCTCGTCGAGTCTGGCTGCAAAGGCGTTCAAATGGTTGTGCAGCGCGGTGAGTCCGCCGCTTTCTGGAGTGGATTTCCAGCTTCCATCCGGCTGCCGCCAGAATAGAGCTGGGCTGCGGGAAGATTCATTGGCAGCAGGGATCTGATGCAAAATGATCAGCAAATGCTCTTCCTCAAACATCGAGCGCTGCGGCCCCGCCTCGCGCCCGAGACGATTGCGAATCGCATCAGGGATCGCAGTCCAGAGCTTGGGCAGGATTTGTGTATCGGTCCTCATGAGTTTGTTTTTTGGTGAACGTCAGGAGAAAAGCAGAACCGACGACTTTCTGCGAAGGCAAAAAACCGAGCGGCCTCTGGCGATATCCATTCCGCCGTTTTTGTCATTTGCATGCACCCGGCAGCAGGCTCAACTCGCCACGCCGCTTGCGCAGAAACGAACGTCCGTTCGTCCGTCGCCAGACTTGGCATCCATCGACCCATACATTCAGACACCATGTGGAAAGGCCGTTTCTCCCAAGACACTTCGTCGCTCGTTCAACAGTTTGGCGAGTCCATCTCCTATGACTGGCGCTTGTTTCCGCACGATATCGCGGGCTCCATCGCTCACGCCCGTGCACAGAAAATGGCCGGTCTGCTCAGCGATGAAGAGTTTTCCCAAATTGAAAACGGCCTGCTGGAAATCAAAGCAGACATCCTCAGCGGCCATTTCGAGTTCAAGACATCGCTCGAAGACATCCACATGAACATCGAGGCGGAGCTCACCCGCCGCATCGGTCCTGCGGGTGCCAAACTCCACACCGCGCGTTCGCGCAACGACCAAGTCGCCACCGACACGCGTCTTTATTGCCGCGCGGAAATCGATGCCTTGCTCGCGGAAATTTCCGGCCTGCAGCTTGTTTTGCTCGACCGTGCCGAAGCCTACGCCGCCACCGTGATCCCCGGCTACACGCATCTTCAACGCGGCCAACCCGTCACCGCGGGCCACCATTTCCTCGCGTATGTCGAAATGCTGGAGCGCGATAAATCCCGGCTCATCGATTGCCGCAAGCGACTCAATTTCTCGCCGCTCGGCTCCGGAGCGCTCGCGGGCTCGACGATCAACCTCGACCGCCGCGCGATTGCTGCCGAGCTCGGCTTCGATGGCGTGACGCACAATTCCATGGATGCCATCGCCGACCGCGACTACATCGCCGAGCTGCTTTTTGTCATCTCGCTCTGCGGTGTGCATCTCTCGCGGCTAAGCGAAGACCTGATTCTTTGGTGCACTGCGGAGTTTGGATTCGCGAGCTTGTCGGACGCTCACACCACCGGTTCCTCGCTGATGCCGCAGAAGAAAAACCCGGATGTTTGCGAGCTCACACGCGGGAAAACAGGTCGTCTGGTTGGCAACTTGGTCAACTTACTCGTTTCGCTCAAAGGTCTGCCGCTCACCTACAACCGCGATCTGCAAGAGGACAAGCCGCCGCTTTTCGACTCGGTGGACACGTTGCGCATGATCGTTTTGGTCAATACCGAGATGATCGCGGCGATGGAACTGCGCGAGGACAAGTGCCGCGCTGCCGCCGCCGATCCGATGCTTCTTGCCACCGACCTCGCCGATTACCTCGTGAAAAATGGTGTTCCTTTTCGCCACGCGCACGAACTGGTCGGCAAGGCAGTCGCCGAGGCCATCGCGACCAGGACGCCGCTCGATCAGCTCGACCTCGCCGCCATCGATCCCGCGTATGGCCCGGATGCCAAAGACGTCTTCTGCCTGGATCGCGCCCTAAAAGCCCGCACGAATCCCGGCGCGCCATCTATCGAAAATGTCCGCGCGGAAATCGCCCGCTGGAAATCCGCGCTCCAATCCGGCTGAACCATGGCCGCTTGTTCGCTCATCATCGAAACGTGCACCCCGGATGCGTCCATCGCGCTCGTGAGTGCAGACGGTGAGATTGACCAACGGAGTTTTTGCAGCGACCGCAATCACAACGCGTTGCTGTTCGGTCCGCTGCAAGAATTGATCGAGCTTGCGTCGCCCACACCCATTGAGCTGGTTCTCGTCGGCAGCGGTCC
>JBGSLX010000220.1:0-2933 GCA_041740475.1 Akkermansiaceae bacterium
AACATCACCGGGTTGGACTGAGACGCTGGCAGTGGGGTCGGTGAGTTTTGTTCCGTTGAGCTGAATCGAGCCGGAGATGATGAACTGCTTGCGTAGCTCGCTGTTGGATTTTTCCATTGAAAAACCAGCTTTGAACGCGTGCGCGCTGAGGCTCAGCACCGTGAGTTCCGCTGGCAGCTCGGCGATGGCAAGCTCGGGTAGTTCCGCTGCGGCGAGGTCTTTTTTCGAGAAGCGCGTGTCCCAATCGGCGCGAGCGGCGGCACCAGCTTCGTCGCCGTGGTAACGGGTGGTGAGTTTTTCGGCGAGTGACTTCTTGGCATCCATCGGGTGACCGTTAGGGTCGCGGGTCTCGCCAAGAAGAAGCTGATAGTAGCGGTCCATCAGGGTGTCGGACACGCTCATCAACTTGCCGAACATTTCCTGCGGTGGATCGGAAACGCCGACGTAGTTGCCGTAGGACTTGGACATTTTTCTGATGCCGTCGAGCCCTTCGAGCAGCGGCAGCACCATCACGACTTGTTGGGGCTGGCCTTCTTCTTTTTGCAGGTCGCGGCCGACGAGGATGTTGAAAAGTTGATCGGTGCCGCCAAGTTCGACGTCGGCGCGGATTTCGACCGAGTCCCAGCCCTGCATGATCGGGTATTGCAGTTCGTGGAGGCGGACTTCTTGGCCAGCATCGATGCGGTTGCGGAAATCCTCGCGCTGGAGCATTTGCTGGAGAGTGACGCGGGAGTTGAGCTTGAGAATTTCCTCGTAGCTCATTTTCCGGAACCGATCGCCGTTGTAAACGATCTCGGTGGTCGCCTTGTCGAGGATTTTGAAGGCTTGGTCGGTGTAGGTCGCAGCGTTGGCGAGCACTTCGTCGCGAGTGAGAGGCGGGCGGGTGGCGGAGCGGCCGGATGGATCGCCGATGGTCGCGGTGAAATCACCAATCAGCAGCACCGCTTGGTGGCCCAGAAGCTGAAACTGGCGGAGTTTTTCAAGCGCGACCGTGTGGCCGAAATGGATATCGGGTGCCGTGGGATCGACACCCAGCTTGATGCGCAACGGGCGACCGAGACGGAGTTTTTCGAGCAATTCCTTCTCTGAGAGAACTTTGGCGGCACCGACGGTGAGATGGGCGAGTTGTTGTTCGGGAGACATGGGGTGGTAAATGCTGAGATGCTGAAACGCTGAGATGAAGAGGTAGATGCTGAAATGCTGAAATTTATCCTCTTTATTTCAGCTTCTCAGCTTTTCAGCGTTTCAGTTTTTGTCCTTCAAGGTGCAGTTGCAGGATGCGTTTGAGTTCGCTGTTGGCCTCTAAATTGTCTGGGACGGCGTGGTTGCTGGGCACGATGGTTTCGGAGGCGACTGGAGTGACGTGTGATGACCAGAATGGCACGATCCCATCGCTGCTGTCGGGTGTGTCGCCTCGGCCACGGTCGCCGATGATTGAGTGCGAGGGTAGGTGAGCAGGCAGTGGCAACTCATTGAGCGCCACAGTCATGCGGTTGTCGGGGGAGAGGGAATTGATCGATGTGGGCATGCGTTTGACTGGATTGTCGCCGATGATCACGTCGCCCATCGCGAGCAGCGAGCTATCGAGCAATTCTACAGTCAGCGTTTTAGGCAATTGGATGATTCGGGAAATGAGCAGCGAGATTCTGAGATTGGCGAGTGGACTGCCACGGTGTGGCACGGCCATGTAAACCATTCTGGAAGGCTCTTCGAGCGGCTCGAAAAGCAGGCTTTCGTGGATCAATAGTCGTTCGGACTCGGTGAGACTGAGGTCGTTTACGGGTTTTGAGAAAACAGCATCTTGAAAGACCGTGCCGGGGTTTGAGACGCTGGATCGTGCGATGAGCCCGCCCATCGAGTGACTCACGACGACCATGCGCTCGAGGTTTTGGTCGTGGCCTTGAGTGCGCGCGAAATCACAGGCATCGCGCATGACTTGGCGGAATCTCATGCCGCTGTAGAACCAGGGATTGCCAGTCGGATAGTTGAACAGCCAAAACTGGTATTTATCACGAAACCATGGCTCTGGAGAAAGCTCGTTGATCACATTACTAAAAGCGTCTGGGCTAGAGGCGAGGCCGTGCATTAGGACCACGGGGATTTTTTCCGGGTCGTAAGGAGTGATGAAATAGAGCGCGATTTCCTCGGTGAAACGGTCGGGCAGCAAGACGTTCTGTATCAGCAGCTTATTGAGCTCGGTCATTTTCCAATAGAATATGTTAGGTGCCGTCCAGTCCGCCGCGAGCGTGTGTGAGGCGGAGCCGATCTTGGTTTCGTTGTTGCTCCAGCGTTTCGTGAAACGCCACTCGGGCAGTCCGGTGTGATCGAATGCGAGCAGCACGTTCAAACTGTGTGGCATCCCGTTTGGAAGCTGGAACTGCTCGCGCGGTTGTCCGATCGGGGAGGTTTCCTTCCATCCGACGATTGGCACGCCGATGCCTTCGGTGATGTGATGCTGCCGGATTTTTCCGCGATGGGTCATGGTGGCGGCGGGGAAAATGTTATCGAGCGTGTCTGGGTCTAAGATCGCAGGACCGGGTTTGGCGATGCGCGTGCCGAGCGCTGCGGCGCGGCTGTTCCAGTCGTCTGGGCCGCAACGCAACTGGTCGAAAAGCTTGGCGACGCTGGTGTTGTAGCGAGTTTGTGCGGCGGGCCACTCGTCGCGGCGGGCGGTATTGGAAAGAATGGACCACTCGGCTTGTGCGCTGGCGAGCAGTTGCGAGGTATTTCCACGGGAAGCGGAGGGCACGCGTGTGCATTGCGGCATGTTGGGCAAGCCACACTGGCAAAGAAGTGCGACCGAAAGAATTAGGCTAATGCGAACAATCAAATGACTCATGCGTGGGCGCGAAGTAAGCCCGCCCGCTGCCCCCTGCCAAGTCTGGAAATGTCAGCTAGATCAGTCGATAAGCGCATTGAGTCAGTCGAAAAAT
>JBGSLX010000221.1:0-18172 GCA_041740475.1 Akkermansiaceae bacterium
ATGCCATTCCCGAGCAAGGAAGAGGCGCTGAGCAAGCCGCGAATACGAAAGTGACCGTCACACTGACCGCGCCCGACGGCAAAATCATCACCGCGCCGGTCATTTCAACGTCCGTCCCAGCAAAGGGCGAAAAGACCGCGAGCGTCAGCATCGAGAACGTCGGCAAGGTGATGCCATGGTCGGCGGAAAAGCCGGATTTGTATGCGTATCACATCGCTCTGAGCGACGCTTCCGGTAAGGAAATCGCCCACTACTCCGGGAAGACTGGCTTCCGCCGCAACGAGGTGCGCGATGGCCAATTTCTGCACAACGGCCAGCCGATTCTGATCAAGGGCATCAATCGCCACGATCACCATCCGACCACCGGCCACTACGTCACGCGGAAAAACATCCTCGATGATCTGCTGCAAATGAAGCGCGCCAATATCAATGCGGTGCGCACCGCTCACTACCCGAACGATCCGGCGCTGCTGGAACTTTGCGACGAGCTCGGCTTTTACGTCGTCAGCGAGGCGAACATCGAATCGCACGGAATGGACTACGGCGCGGAATCGCTGGCAAAAGATCCGGCGTGGTTCGAGGCGCATCTCGACCGCGTCCGCAACATGCTGGAGCGCGATAAAAATCACCCATCCATCATCATGTGGTCGATGGGCAATGAAGCAGGTGACGGCGTCAATTTCGTCAATTGCTCCAAGTGGCTGCGCGAGCGCGATTCGTCGCGGCCGGTGCATTACGAACAGGCAAAATATGGTGCGCATGTGGACATCGTTTCGCCGATGTATGCCACCATCGACGAATGCCGGAAGCATTGTCGGGAGGAGGAAAAGAAACCCATCCACGAGCAGCGCCCGCTCATTCAGTGCGAGTACAATCACGCGATGGGCAACTCCACTGGCAATCTCGCCGACTACTGGCGCTTGTTCCGCAAAGAACGGCTGCTGCAAGGCGGCTTCATCTGGGATTTCAAAAACCAATCACTCGCCCACAAAAAACACGTCTCGAAGGATCTGGAAGATCGCTCGGGAAAAGCGATTCCCATGCGCCTCTTCGGCTCGTTGATTGCTGAAGAAGGTCTCCACAACGGTGGTGCGATGGCGGAAACGCCGGAAATCAAGGGTCCGTGGTCGCTGGTGGCCGAAGCGCGGATCAATGGCCACAAATACAAGCGCGGTTTCCAGCCGATGCTCAGCGCGGGACTCGGCTCATTTTCACTCGGCGTCTCGGAAGATGCGACTCGGCTCGAAGCGGTAGCGCAGGGCAGTGACCAGACAATCACCGCCAGTGCGGCGCTGCCAGCGGATGCGTTTTCGACCTTTCACACGTACGCAGCGGTGTTCGATGGCGCGGCGCTGACACTTTTTGTCGATGGAAAATCGGTGGCATCCACGCCGTGCAGCGGGCCGCTTGCCACGCAGGACATAGGGCTCGGCATCGGGCTTGCGCCGGATGTGGCATCGCGGCGGTTCCAAGGCTCGATCCGCCGCGCGGCGGTGTTTTCACGGGCGCTGCCAGCCGACCAGCTCTTGATCACGGCGGAGAATCCCGAGCTGTTAGTGGACTTCGCCAAAGACGCGGAAAAGCCGAAGACCAAGGGCATGCTCGCATACGGCGGGGATTTCAACGACCGCCCCACCGATTTCTCGTTCTGCAACAATGGCATATTTTCAGCCAATCTCGCGCCGACGCCCCAGTTTGAAGAGGTCAAAAAGAACTACCAAAACATCCACACCACATTGATCGATGGCGCTACGCCACAAGTGAAACTCCGCGTGCAGAATGAAAACTTCTTCACTGGCGTGCAGCAGTTTTCCGGGACATGGCGCTTGCTGAAAAATGGTGACAGCGTGGCGGATGGCAAACTCGCGCTGCCCGAAATCGCTCCCAGTGGCCGTGCGGAAATCACGATTTCCACCGGTCACACGCCCGAGCCAGCGGCGGAGTACGTGCTGCGGGTGCGCTACGATCTCACCGAAAAAACCGCGTGGCACCCAGCCGGCATGCCAGTCGCTTGGGACGAGTTCGCCCTGCCATGGGGCGCACGCAAGCAGCCCGCTGCGGATGCCTCCGAGGCCGCCGCTTCTTTCGCGGAAACGGACGACTCCGTGACGATCACCGCTGGCGCTGTGACCGCTGTTCTCGACAAGGCGCGCGGCATTTTCACCTCAATCCGCCGTGGCGACAAGGAGCTGCTGATTGCCCCGCTGCAACTGAATTTCTGGCGTCCCACCACCAACAATGACGAGGGCGCACAACTGGATGTGAAGCTCGATGTCTGGCGTCACGCCGGTGCCCGCGCCCTCGCGAAATCCGTCACGGCGACACAGGAAGGAAACGACGTGCTCGTCACGGCCGAGCTGGCCATCCCGGCAAAAGACAGCGCCGCCACCCTCCGCTACCGCATCTCAGGCAGCGGACAAATCGCCATCGATACGGTTTTTCGCCCAGCGAAAGACACCGCTTCCATCCCGCGCATCGGCTTCCAATGTGCCATCCCGAACACCGCGCAAACATGCCGCTGGTTCGGACTTGGCCCGCATGAAAATTACATCGACCGCAAAACCGGCGCTTGGTCGGCGATCCACCAAATGCCTGCTTTGACGATGTTTTACCGTTACAACGATCCGCAAGAATCCGGAAATCGTGGCGAAATCCGCTGGGCCACGCTGACCAGCGCGATGGGCGGAATGGCCCTGCGCGCGGATGCGACGGGTGAGCATCTTCTTGAGTTTTCGACCTATCCGTTCTCGATGCGAGATATCGAAATGGCCGCCAATCCGGTGGATCTCCAGCCGAGCGATTCACTGATCGTCAACATCGACCACCGCCACTCCGGCCTTGGCGGCACCAACTCATGGGGAGCCACCGCCTTGCCGCAATATCGTCTCGCGCCGGACCGCGCCTACGAATGGTCGTTTCTCCTGACTCTCTCGGAAACCCCGGCCCTGCCACGGCGCGCACCTGCCGCACTGCCACCGGGAATGCTCGAGCAACTGGAAAAAGCCCGCCCGAAGCCAGCCGAGTAGCCGTAAGGAAAATGGTGTTTTTTCAAAGCCCGGCCTGTCGGTGAAGCGGCGGTTTTGCTGACAGTTTTCGGCGTGCCGGCGACCACGAGGTTACCGCCGTTTTCGCCGCCGCCGGGGCCGAGCTCGATCACCCAATCGGCGGCGGCGATCACATCGAGGTGATGCTCCACCACCAGCACGCTGTGCCCGGCATCGCGCAGGCGCAGAAAGGCATCGAGCAACCTGCCCACATCGCCAAAGTGCAGGCCCGTCGTCGGTTCATCGAAGAGATAGAGCGTGTGCGGTGCTTGCGGTCGTGCGAGTTCCACCGCGAGCTTGAGCCGCTGCGCTTCGCCGCCGGAAAGCGTGTTGGCGGCTTGGCCGAGTTTCAAGTATCCGAGCCCGAGATTTTCCAGCGTGGTGAGAATGTGGCGGAGCTTCGGAATCGGGCGGAAAAACACCAACGCCTCGCTGACTTGTAGGTTGAGCACATCGGAAATGGATTTCCCTTTGAAGGTCACTTCCAGCGTCTCGCGGTTGAAACGTCGCCCGCCACAAGCCGGGCAATCCACCCACGCATCGGGCAGAAAATGCATCTCGATCTTGAGTCGGCCATTTCCTTGGCAGCGTTCGCAGCGCCCGCCCGCCGCGTTGAAACTGAAGCGTCCCGCGCCATAACCGCGCATTTTGGAAAGCGGCAGCTTAGTGAACAACTCGCGGATCAGCTCAAACGCGCCGGTAAAGGTCGCCGGATTCGAGCGCGGGCTGCGACCGATCGGCGATTGATCGGCGACCACGCATTTTTCGATCTGCTCCAGTCCTTCGATGGCATCGTGTTTTCCCGGGACTTCGCCCGAGTGGTGGAAATGCCGCGCCAGTGCCCGCCGCAGGATGTCGTCTGCCAGCGTGGACTTGCCGCTGCCGCTGGGGCCCGCCAAACAAACGAGTTGGCCGAGCGGAATTTCGATATCGAGGTTCTTCAAGTTGTGCTCACGAGCGCCGCGAATGACGAGTTTGCCGCTCGCAACCCGTGGCGGCGCTTTGCAAGCGCCAAGCCCAATTTTTCTCCTCAACCACTCACCCGTCGGCGAATCCATCTCGCCCGGTGCGCCCGCCGCGAGCACATTTCCACCCGCCGCGCCCGCGCCCGGCCCCATATCGATCACGTGATCTGCCGCGCGGATGATTTCTTCGTCATGTTCTACGACGACCACCGTATTTCCCGCATCGCGCAGCCGATGAAGCGCGCGGATCAGCCTCGCCGTGTCCGCCGCGTGCAGGCCGATGCTGGGCTCGTCCAAGACATAAATCACGCCCGAGAGCCCCGCGCCAAGCTGCGTGGCGAGGCGGATGCGCTGCGCCTCACCGCCGGAAAGCGTGCCACTCGCTCGATCCAGTGAAAGGTAATCCAGCCCGACTTCTTCGAGAAAATTCAGCCGCTTGAGCACGTCGTTCGCAAGCCGCTGGCAAACATCCGTCTTCGCGGGATCGGCGCGGAATCCTTCTAGCCAGAGCGTCGCATCTGCCACGCCGAGCGCGCAAAAGTCTTGGATTCCCAGCCATTTTCCGCCGCTGCCTTCGATTTTCACCGCCAGCCACTCTGGCTTCAACCGTTTGCCGCCACAAACGCGGCACGGGCGATGCGCCATGAATTTGTTCAGCTTGCGCCGTGTGATTTCGGACGTGGATTCCAAAAAACGCAGCAAGGTTTTTTCCGGGTCCGCTCCTTCTTCCATGAGCGCAGGGTCGCAAAACATTTCCGTGCCCAGTCCTTCGCAGCCGTCGCAGGCACCGAGGTGGGAGTTGAACGAGAAGTGTTTGGGCGAGAGCTCGCCGATCAGGAAGCCGGTGGCTGGGTTGCGCCATGATGTTTGAAAGGTGAGATCGCGCCATGTTTCCGAGTTAGGCGGCTGCACCGCCGCACGAGCTTCCACCCCACAGAGCCGCAGCGCCGTTTCCACCGAGTCTGCCATGCGCGATTCCACGCCAGCGCGGATCACGAAGCGGTCCACTACGATTTCCACCGTAGGTCGCGCTTCTGGCCAAGATTTCGCCGCTTCTTCCATTTCGAAAACCTCGCCATTGATCCGCACCCGGATGTAGCCCTGCCGCTGCAAATCCCCGAGCAGCCGCTCCGGCTCGTCCAGTTCATCCGCTGGAATCGGCGCAAGCAGCACGACTTTGGTGCCTTCTTCCATCGCCGCCAAGGCGTTGACGATGTCCGCCGCGCCCATGCGTTGGAGCGGCTCACCCGTCAGCGGGTCATGCGGCACGCCCGCTGCGGCCCACAGCACCCGCAGGTAATCGTGGATTTCAGTCGCCGTGGCCACCGTCGAGCGCGGGTTGAGCCCACCGCTGCGCTGCTCGATTGCAATCGCCGGACTCAGTCCATCGATGGAATCGACGTCGGGTTTTTCCAACTGATCGAGAAACTGCCGCGCATAGACTGAGAGCGACTCCACATAGCGCCGCTGGCCCTCGGCGTAGAGCGTGTGAAATGCCAGCGACGATTTCCCGCAGCCGCTCGGCCCGGTGATGACGACGAGTTTGCCGCGCGGAAGATCGACATTGATGTTCCGCAGATTGTGCTGCCGTGCGCCGCGAATCCGAATGCTGTCCACGCGCAGAGGGAAACCCGGAGTGGCGGCGGTTTGCAACCGCCATGCCAAACGCTTTCGTTCGTGAGGGCTTGGCGGCTCCGTATTTAAGTCGGAAATAGAGACAACGAAATCGGCGAAATTGGCGAAAGAAGAACGAGTGGAGGCATCATAGCGAATTGCCCAGTTTGCGAATCACCTCAGCCCCCTTTTTTCCGCTCTTCTTTCGAGGCTTTTCGAGCTTTTCGTTGTTCCTATTTCCATAGTTTTCGAGTGCCCATTTCAGGCAAACCAATCATGCACGACCTTGGCGGGCTCGACTCCGGTGAGGCGCTGGTCGAGACCTTGGAACTTGAAGCTGAGACGCTCGTGCTCGAGTCCGAGCGAATGAAGGATGGTGGCGTGGAGATCGCGCACATGCACGGGCTTCTGGACGATGTTGTAGGACATCTCATCGGTTTCACCGTAAACTTGGCCGCCCTTGATGCCGCCGCCGGCCATCCAGATGGTGAAGCAGCGAGGGTGGTGATCGCGCCCGTAGTCCTTTTCAGACAGTTTTCCCTGGCAATAAACGGTGCGCCCGAATTCGCCGCCCCAGATCACCAGCGTGTCCTCCAACATGCCACGCTGTTTCAGATCTTGGATCAGGCCAAAGCAGCCTTGATCGACGTCTTTGCATTGCGAGGCGAGGTCGCGCGGCAGAGTTCCGTGTTGGTCCCAACCGCGATGGAAGATTTGCACGAAGCGCACCCCGCGCTCCAATAGGCGGCGGGACATCAGCGCGGAGTTGGCAAACGTACCGCGCTTTTTGCTGTCATCGCCGTAGAGCTGGTAAGTGGACTCCTGTTCGCCCGAAAGATCGGTGAGTTCCGGGACGGAGGCCTGCATGCGGAAGGCCATTTCGTATTGCTGCATGCGGAGCTCAATCTCGGGATCGCCGATGGCGGAAAACGAGCGCTGGTTGAGAGAATTGAGCCCGTCGATCATTTTGCGGCGGATTTCGCGAGTGATGCCGGGAGTGTCTTCGAGAAACAGAACGGGGTCGCCGAGCGAGCGCAAGGCGACGCCGGAGAATTTCCCCGGCAGATACGCGGAGCTCCAGAGGCGGCTGGAAATCGCTTGGACGTTGGAAAAAGGCGAGCTGTGAGTGGCGTGGAGCACTACGAAAGAAGGCAGCTCATCATTCATCGAGCCGAGGCCGTAGGAGAGCCACGAGCCGATGGAGGCTTTGCCGTTCTGCATCGAGCCGGTGTAAATGAGTTGGTTGGCAGGCTCGTGATTGATGGCATCCGTGTGCATGGATTTCACGATGCAGATGTCATCGACCATTTTGGAGTGCCATGGCAGGAGCTCGCTCACCCAAGCGCCGGACTGGCCGTATTGGGCGAATTTGAAAATAGAGGGAGCGAGCGGAAACTCCGCCTGGCCAGAAGTCATGCCGGTCAGGCGCTCTCCCTGCTGCTTGAGCCAACCGTTGAGATCCTCCTTGAAGCGTGTCGAAAGGTCCGGCTTGTAGTCGAACAAATCCATCTGCGAGGGCGCGCCGATCAGCGAGATGTAGATCGCACGTTTCGCCCTTGGCGCGATTTGCGGTAGGGAATCGACCGCCATGGAGGCGAGGCCCGTTTTGCTCAACAGCGAGCCGAGGGCGGCCATTCCAAGGCCAGCGCCGGACTTGCGGAAAAACTGGCGACGGGAATAGGCGGTGTTGTGATGTTGGATCAGAGGATTCATCGGAAGGAGCAAAGTTTTAAATTTCAGCTTCTCAGTTTCTCAGCATTTCAGCGTTTACCTACCGCGTGATGGTTTCGTCGAGGTTGAGAATCTGACTGGTAACGATCGTCCAAGCGGCGAGTTCGGCAGGGTCGATGTCTTGCGGCGGTGGCTTGGCCCCGGTGGTGATGAGTTTTTTCGCGTCACTGGGATTGGCGCGGTAAATTTCCATCATGGTGGCCAGGGAAGCGTGAACGACCTTGCGTTCCTCGTCATCGAGCCTGCGTGACAAGAGGCGGAGCGTGATGAAGTCAGCGCGGGCGTCGGTCGCGGAGGACGACTGGATCGCGAGTGCGGCAAGCTCGCGCGAGGCTTCGACAAACTGCGGATCATTCAGCAGCGCGAGCGCCTGGAGAGGCGTGTTGGTGCGGTCGCGCTGGACGCAAAACACTTCGCGGGCAGGAGCGTTGAAAATTTCCATCGTGGCGGGGGCAGCGGTGCGTTTCCAGATGGTGTAAAGCGAGCGCCGGTAGAGCGACTCGCCGCGGTCCTGTTGGTAAGTGCGGGTGTCAGATTGTGGCATGGCGACCGCTTCCCAGATGCCGTCGGGTTGATAGGGTTTGACCGATGGTCCGCCGATTTTTGGCGAGAGCAAGCCGGCGGCGGCCAGCGCGAGATCGCGGATCGGCTCTGCATCGAGGCGGGTGCGAGGGCCACGCGCAAGAAGCCGATTGAAAGGATCTTGCTCGAGTTTTTCCGGTGAAACCTTGCCGGACTGGCGATAGGCGGCAGAGGTGACCATCATCTTGAGCATGTGACGGTAGTCCCACTGCGACTCCACAAACTCTGCGGCTAACCAGTCGAGTAGCTGAGGGTGGCTGGGGCGCGCGCCCATGATGCCGAAGTCCGAGTTTGATTCCACGATGCCGGCGCCGAAGAAATAATGCCAAGTTCGGTTCATCGTGATGCGGGCGGGAAGGGGGTTGGCGGGATCGTTGAGCCAGCGCGCGAGGCTGAGACGGTTTTTCGGCGCATCACCGCTGGGGTATCGGGTGTGACCTTTTCGCCCTTGTCGGTGTAAACCCCGCGAGTGAGGACGTGGGCGTAGGGCTCTGCTTTCTTCTCCTCCATCACGAGCGTCATCGAGCCGCGGGCCCGGAGTTCGCGCTGTTCGGTGTGGAGTGTGTCGAGCTGGGTGAAGATCTCGCGCGATGGGGTGTCGATGTTGGCGAGGAAGTATTGATGGATAAGCTTGCGCTGATCCTCGGTGAGCTGTGCAAGCGGAGTGGCGACGGCCTGCTGGAGCATGCTGCTGGCGGAAATCGCGGCAATTTCTCTGTCGTGAAGGAGTCGGCGGTAAAAACGGAGGTCTTGAATGGCGACCTCGCCGTCGAGCGCGGAGTCGCCGCCTTGGCGTGAACCGAGGCGGAGGGGAACCTGTGCTTCGATGTTGCCGCCGACGGAGTTGGGGCTTGTTTGGGTTTCAGCGAGCTTGCCATCAAGGTAGATGGCACTGGTTTGGTGGCCGGATTTTGTGCCGTCAAACGTGATCATGACGTGATGCCATTGGCCGGGGACGAGAGGTTTTTTCGCGACGATCTTGTTGGCCGCCTTATCCCAAGAATCGATGACGTGGCTGGCAGGCTTGCCATTTTCCAAGTAAAGATCCCAGCCGCGCAAGGACTCGGACGGGTCCATGCGGGCGATCACTGCGCCGGTGGGCGTGCCCTCGACGCGGATGAACCCGCCAAAAGTGACTGGTTCGCCACACGAAAAATTGGCGATGTCGCCCAGCTCGACTGGAGACATGCTGATGACAGGAGCCTTGCCGAAAGGTGCATCGACGCGCTCCGCTGCGAACGACCACTCGCGTGCTTGGCCATCGACGAAGCCGCGCAGCGGGCCATCCGACTCGGTGAGCGGCAGGTGAAGATGGAGCGTGGAGTCGATTTTTCGCTCAGGCGTGATAGAGGCATTCACCAGCCAAGTTTCAAAATCCAAGTGGGAAGATTTTTCACGTTCGACCAAGCGTTTTTCCACATTGGAAATCTCCGCCAGCAGAGCGGTCCAGCGTTCGCGATCCGGTAACAGCGGGACAAAAACATTGGGCGGATGTTTCGCGTTGTTATTGTCCAGCGCGGTCATCGGCGTGTTGCGGAAAAAGGCGGTCAGCGAGTAAAACTCCTTGGTCGAGACCGGGTCGAACTTGTGATCGTGGCAGGCGGCGCAGCCGGTGGTCAGGCCGAGCCAGACTGCGGAAACGGTTTCCACGCGGTCCTTCGCGTAGATCGCATCGTATTCCTCAGCGATCGCTCCGCCCTCGCCGGTGGTGGGCAGACAGCGGGAGAATCCGGTGGCGACGAGTTGGTCGAGCGTGCGGTCTGGCAGCATGTCACCGGCGATTTGTTCAAGCGTGAACTGGTCCCACGGCATGTTGTTTTTGAAGGCACTGATCACCCAGTCGCGGTAGGGCCAGATGGCGCGGTAGTTATCGATATGAATGCCGTGGGTGTCCGCATAGCGTGCGGCGTCCAGCCAATGGCGCGTGAAGTTTTCCGCGCTGGCGGTGGTGACCAGCAATTCGTCGGCCGCTTTTTCCACGGCATTTTGAAAATCCGCAGAACTGGCCTTCACGAAAGCCTCCACCGCCTCTGGAGTGGGTGGCAAGCCCGTCAGATCCAGATGGAGCCGACGGTAAAAACGCCGTGGGTCTTCTGGCGGGTTCGGCTTCATGCCGTGTGCCTCGAGCTTTTCCGCAACGAAGCGGTCGATCGGATTGGCGGCCCAGTCAGCGCCGGAGGTGGGCAGCTCGGGTTTTTTCACCGGAACAAATGCCCAGTGAGGCTCGAACTCCGCTCCTTGTTCGATCCAGCGCTCGATCAGGGCGATTTCCTCCGGTTTCATCGTCTTGTGACTCTTCGGCGGGGGCATGATCATTTCCGGATCGGTCAAATGCATGCGTTTGACGACCTCGGACTCAGCGGGTTTGCCTTTGATGATGGCGGGCAAACCATTGTCGCGCAGGACGAATGCATCTTCCGGGCGGTCCAAGCGTAGAGGGTGGTCTTTCGGCTCGCGCGTGCCGGAATCCGGTCCGTGGCAGTGGTAGCAATATTCGGAAAGCAGCGGCTGGATGTGCTCGTTGAAGGAAACGGTGACGGGCAAATCGCTCTCCGGCGCAGCTGCTTCCTCAAATGGCAGCGTGGCGGCGGCTTGGCGCGAGGGCTGGTCGCAGGCAGAAAGGACCAAGCAAGCGGCCAAAATGCAGAGGTTGCGGAAAATAGTCATATCCATCGGAATTTCGTCATACTCCGTGCTTCTGGCCGTTCTTGCGCAACGATACCATTACAAAGATGCAAGCACCGCCGCTGCGTAGGAAAGAAGCAGCCCTCAACATCGTATCACTCGGCCCATGACCCAACCTGCGAATCCCCGCCGTTTCTCGAAATGGAATATCCTGCTGACGTGTGCCGGTCTCTTGCTGATCGCCGCACTTGGCTCACTGCCCTTTCTGGCGGGGCCGCCGAGCGAGGAGGGACTTCCGGACATCGTCAAATTTATCGGACGCTTCCATCCGGTGGTTCTGCACCTGCCGATTGGCATTTTGGTGTGGGTGCTGGTGCAGGAAGGGCTGAGCCTTTTCCCGAGTAAGCGCGGCCATTCTTCCTCACGCACAGCGGCGGGTTTTGCTGCTGGCAGCGCGGTGGTAGCCTCGCTGCTCGGGTTTCTGCTCTATTACAGTCTGCCGGATTACGACAACGAACTCGCGGAGCGTCACCTCTTCGGCGGCATTTTGTTTTCCTGCATGGCGGTCGCCACTTTTCTCGTGAAAGTCTGGGTGGATGCCAGCAGCGGGCGGGGCACGGCGATTTACAGAGTCTCACTTTTAGCCAGCGCGGGAGTCATGGGTGCCGCAAGCCACGACGGAGCCTCGCTCACCCACGGCAAGGGCTACCTCACCGATTACGCGCCCGCTCCGCTGCGCAAATGGCTCGGCCTTCCCGAAAAGGAGCCACCCGCGCCCGCGCCGACGGATTTGGTAAGCCCAGTCGTTTACACCCAGATCATCGTCCCCATGTTCGAGCAGAAATGTTATTCCTGCCACAATGCGGAGAAGTCGAAGGGCAAATACCGGATGGATGATTACGAGTTGCTGCTCAAGGGCGGAAAAGAAGGCGACGGCCTCGTCCCGGGTGACGTGGAGGCGAGCAATATCATCGTTCGCATCGATCTTCCCGAGGACGACGACGAGCACATGCCACCGGAAGGCAAGAAGGATCTCGATGCCGATGAACTCGCAGTGCTCAAGTGGTGGATCGCCCAAGGAGCTTCCAAAGACGCGAAACTATCGGATCTCGTGCTGACCGATGATGTGAAACAAGCGCTCGCGAAACTCACGCCGGGTAAGCCAACCGCAGAGCCACCCAAACCGAAGCCGGAAGTGAGCGGTGCGCTCAAGATCCAGATCGACAGCCTGCGCCAAGAGTTCTCCACCGCTTTAAACTACGAGTTTCAGGGATCTGACACCTTGGTATTCACCGCGATGGGCATGCGGGAGAAATTCGGAGATGCGCATCTCGCCAAGCTCCAGCCCGTGCTGCACGCCATGGTTTCGCTCGACATGTCGCACACCTCCATCACGGACGCTGGCCTGAAATCGCTCGCAAGTGCCACCCGGCTCAAATCCCTAAAGCTCGCAGAAACCCAAGTGAGCGACGTCGCGCTCGAAACCATTTCCAAGCTGCCGGAACTCGAATCTCTCAATCTCTACGGCACGCAGGTCACCAATCAGGGCGTCCTAAAACTCGCGAACCTTCAAAACCTCCGAAGACTCTACCTCTGGCAGACTCAAGTGGATGAAAAAACCATCCAGATGCTGCGAGAGAAGCTTCCAGATTGCGAAATCATCACTGGCATCTGAATGCAGAAATAGAGACCGCGAAATCGACGAAATTGGCGAAAGAAGAAGGAGTTGAAGCAGAATAGCGCGTCACTCTGTCGCTGAATTTCCCCCCCGTTTCTTCATTCTTCTTTCGCGGCATTTCGGGCTTTTCGTTGTTCCCAATTTCCCATCTAAGAACGAACCATGAAACATCTCCTCGCATCCTTGATGCTCGCACCGGCCCTGCTTTCGGCGCATCCGGATCACGAGACACCGCCCGGCGCGGAATTGCAGCAGCCCGTTTTCACCGGCAACGGCGCGTGGAGCTACGAAGCCATTCCCGGCTGGGGTGACCTGCCGGACCAAAAACCCATCGGCCCCACTCACGGCGGCGTGCTGATCGGGCCGAATCAAAAGGTCTATCTCAGCACCGACAACGAAATGTCGATCATCGTCTGGGATGCGGATGGAAGTTTCGTGAAAACCATCGCTCCCGACTGTCAGGGTTTTCATGCCATGGAGTTGCGCGAGGAAGACGGGAAAACCGTGATCTACGGCGCGCAGGGCAACTATTATGGCAACAAGAGTCGCAAGGACAAAGGTCTGCCCGCGACGCCGCTCCGGGTTTGCAAGATCGATCTCGACGGCAAGCTGCTGCTCGAAATCCCAAATGCCGCGACTGGCGAAGTGCCAGATGGTTGGAACGGCCTCACCGCAGTGGCCGTGGCTGCGGATGGCTCAATTTTCGCCGGAATGGGCTACGGCTCGCACAAAATTCACAAGTTCGACTCCACCGGGAAGCTCCTCAAAACCTTCGGCGGCAAAGGCAAAGGCGATGGTCAATTCAATACCTGCCACGCGATCGTGATCGACACCCGTTTCGGCGATCCGCGCTTGCTCGTGGCGGACCGCGAGAATCGTCGGTTGTGCCATCTCGACCTCGAAGGAAACTGGCTCGGCGTGCATGCCGCGAATCTCCGCCGCCCGTGCTCGATGACCTTTCAAGGTGATTTTCTCGCCGTGGCAGAGCTTGAGGCCCGCGTGACGGTCCTCGACAAATCCGGCACACCCGTCGCCTTTCTCGGCGACAATCCGAATGCCAAGCAGTGGGCGAACTTCGACGTCAAACCCGCCGACCAGCACCTCGGGATTTTCACCGCACCGCACGGCATCGCATTTGCAGCAAACGGCGATCTCTACGTGCAAGAATGGAACGTCACCGGACGGGTGACGAAGTTACGGCGTCGGTGATTCAGAAAAGGAGACAACGAAATCGACGAAATTGGCGAAAGAAGAATGAGTGTGGGGGAATGGTGAGTCTCCAGAGTTCCTACACTAGCGAGTGGCCGCCGGACGAATGAAGAGATTAACCGCGGATGACACGGATCATCACGTATTGGAGGGAGTTGAATCGAAGACCTTTGCCTCATTTTTAAGACCTCGGATCCCAAAATGGCCAAAGCCAACCCCATGGGAGGTCATTATCCGTGTAAATCCACGTCATCAGCGGTCAGAAATCTTTTCGCTGTTCTCATTTTCCCATCTCCGCTCACCAGACTCGGCAGATTATTCGGGGTGGTGTGAATGCTGAGCTTGTGATTGCGTATTGAAGCTGGCGGCATCGTCCCGCCCTCATCACGATCCCCACCGTTTCATGGAGCCCGCTGAAGATTTCACCACCGTCGAGTCCGTTTTCATTCGCAAGCGCAACGCGCTAGTCGTTCGCGGGCAATTCACGCCGATCTACACGGACTATTACCTGCACCTGATGCAGCACGGCATCCGTCATTCGCTGGAGCTGGACCAGATGCTCAAAGACGCGCTGGCCATGCTCACACTGCATTTGGTCGCGCGGCCATGGGCGGAAACGATCGCTTGGACGGCGAACTTGCGGGCACCCCGGGTGAATTTGTTTGTCACGGGCAGCTCGATTTCAGAGTCCCTCACCGGCCGGATTTTCACCGAGGATGTGCGCGAGCCGGACCGAAATTTCTTCTACAGCCAGACGACGCATCCCAATCAATCCGAGCCGCGCACTTCCACGCTAGAAGTCGATGGGCGCGATCCGGTCGCTTGGATTTCGCAATACTACGATCAATCCGAGCAGCGCCCGGCCCGCGCGTTTCGGCTGGATGACGAGCACTTCGCATTGGTCGCCGCGCAGCCGGATTGCGATGTGGCGTGGTTTGAAGCGCTGGATGCCGAGGCGGTTGCAAAAGTGGATGCGGATGAGGAAACGAAGCTGCTGGAGACGCGCCGGTTCCGATTCCACTGTGGATGCACGCTGGAGAAAATTTTGCCGGTGCTCGGCGGTTGGCGTGATCGGCTCGGCGAGCTTTTCGCAGATGCGGACACCATTCAGATTCAATGCCCACGTTGCGCGGCAGGCTATGAAGTCTCGCGCGAAATGATCCAAAAATTTCAATCATGAAACTCTCACAACACACCGGCGGACTCACCCAGACAAACGGCTACTTGCTCGAAACCGTGGATGGCAATCTGCTCATTGATGCGCCCGAAGGAGCGGCCGCTTGGCTGACGCAGAAAGGCGTGCGAGTGGATCATGTTTTGCTGACACACCAGCATTATGACCACGTTCTGGACGCGGCTGCGCTACAGGCTGGCGGCGCGAAGTTGCATGCATTTTCTCGCTACTCGACGCTCCTCACGCTCGAAGAGCCCGCCCGCGCTTGGGGCATGCCGATTTCAGTGACGCCCTATCAGGTCGATGCGTTGCTCGATGTGGGAACCGTGCTCAATCTCGCAGGCTTGGAGTTTGAAATGGCGCACATTCCCGGCCACGCGAGCGACAGCGTGACCTTCTACTTGCCGGCTCATGGCATCGTGTTTTCGGGCGACACCTTGTTCGCCGGGTCCATCGGACGCACGGACTTGCCCGGCGGAAGCACGCAGCAGCTTCTCGATGGCATCGCCCAACATTTGCTCACCCTGCCACCCGAAACCCGCGTCTATTCCGGCCACGGCCCAGCCACGACTATCAGCCGAGAAATCGCGGGAAATCCTTATTTGGAGTGAGCCCTCTTATTTTATGAGCCGCCGGGCAGGATTTCGGCGCTGAGGCGTTTGACGCCTTCTTCGGCGAACTTGCTCTGCGGGTGGATGGAGCGTGCTTTGAGATACCAGGACAATGCGGAGCCAGTTTGTTTGTCGAGTCGGCTTTCAAACTGGCGTGCGGTATCGAGCGCTTTGGTGAAATCCGCCACTTTGGGCGCGAGCAGTTCGAGTTCGCGTCCGAGCTTTGGATCATCGGGAAAATCTTCGCGCATTTCCGCGAGCTGCTCCCACGCGGCGTAACTTTGGCCGACTTTGCTGAACTCTGAGGCTTTGCCGAGTGCGGCCTCGATCTTGGTGAGATTTTCGATGATTTGCTTAAAGGCGTCCTCGCGGCTGGTGTCGCCTTGGATCGCAGGTGCCATTTCGTATTGGCGCTTGGCGATCTCGCGGTAGTTCCCTTCTGCGAGCAAGCGGTCGAAGTCATTGCGGGCTTGCACCAGTGGACCGGATTTCGAAACGAGCGTGCGGAACTCGTTGAGCTTGGGATTGGTCGGCCAAATTTCCGCAGCGGACTTGATTTTTTCAGCCGCTTTATCAGCCGCTCCGCCGATCATGTGGGCCTTCGCTTCTTCGATTGCGAGGTCGGAGGCGAGTGTGTAGCCGGCGATGGCGCTATCGACTTTCGACGACGGGAAATCCCGCGCAGAGGCTTTTAAGCGATCCGCGAGTTCCTTGGTTTTGGTGTAATCGCGTGCTTGGAGCGTGCCGTAGAGCTCGTGCAAATCGCGGACGTAGGCGGCGACTCGGAGTTTTTTCTCAAGCGGCAAAGTGGCCACGGGCGCGAGGTATTCGCCGAGTGCGAAGGCTTCCATCAGGCGCTGGGAGGCGGTGTGGAGTTCGTCGCGCGAAAGCATCAAATCAAAGGCTTGCACGTATTTTTCGACTTCGCGGATGGCCTCGTTTGAGAGCGCGTCCAGCGAGGCGACCGTCGGGCTCACACCGACGGATTCGGAGAAAAGTTTGGCGACGTCTGAGTTTTTATTCACGCGCAAGGCGGCGTCTCCGTCTTTCCAGATCTGGTTGTAGAAACGGGCGGCCATCAGGACGTGCTCGTAGCGGCGCTGCACGAACCACTGGACCATGGAAACTTGGTATTGCGCCTTCGTGCGGAGCGTCTGGGCCTCGGTGCGTGCGATGTTGGTTTTTTTGAGCGCCTCGATCTCCGTGATGCGGCGCAGCGTGTCCGCGTATTTCAGTGAGTTCACCCCGGCTCCGCGGTCGGGCGTCTCCGTTTTTTGATTTCCTTTCCCGGCGGCTGGCTTAGGGCGGGCGGCCGCGAGTCCTTTTTCGCGCTCGTGGCGCGCTTTCCAGTCGCCTTCTGCGATGATGGCGCGTTTTTCCTCCTCGATGGAAAGGTTGAGTTTGCTCAGGCCTTTGACGTCCTGCTTGGCGAGCATCGCGGTGTAAATGGACTCCGCGAGTGAACCGCAAAGATTGGCATCGCCCGGGTAGGACGAGGCGCTGGGCAAGAGTTTGAATGCAGAATAAAGGTCCGGACCGCCGCTGCGGAGCGGCGAAATGGTGTCGAGAATCTCGGCGACGGTTTCGCGATAACGCGCCGCATCTTCGTCACTTTCTGGCGGCTGGCTGAGGTATTTCTCGAAGCGCGCTTTCAGCAAGCGGTTGTCGCCGAGCGGGATGGCGACGCCGCCGACGGTGATGGTCTCGGCAGCGGGATCGAGCAGCGGGATTTCTTGGCCGAGCGGGCTGGCGGCTGGCTCTTTGGCCGTGCGCTGGGTGTTGTCCGCAGGCGTGGCTTCTGGCTGGGCGGGTGCGCTGGGTGGCGGGGTGTAAACTTGCGCGTGGAGTGAACCGGCGAGCAGGAACAGCGAAATACGGGAAATTTTCATGGTCAGGCGCGGCGTGGGTTTACAGGCGGTTGATGTCGGTGGCGACGGCGATGCCGCCTTGGCGGAACTTCACGCGGAATGCGTATTTCTGCTGGGTATCGATGTTCAGGCGGTTGAACTCCGGCGGGATTTCGATGCCTATAAATTCGTCGCCGCTTGGCGTTTCGACGCGCAGGCTGACGAGTTGACCTTTATCGGTGGTCCACTGGAGTTTCTCGTCGATCCGGCCTTCCACAACGTATTCATTGCCGCGCAGGCTGTTGCCGTTATCGAGCAGATCTTCGATGCTCAAGACGGGTGCGTCGCCGAGGGAGGAGGATTTTTTTCCGAGCAGGGATTTTGCAGCGAAGCCAGCGACCACGAGTGCGGCGGCGACGCCAAGGATGATGCCGAGATTGGGTTTGGAGCTTGCGCGTCGGGCCATGGTTTTAACGGTTAAAGTGTGTAACCCCATAAATTCTGGGTTGGCTCAACGCGAGGGAAAAAACCTCCGCCAGCCCGTCGATCATTCGGCAAGGCAAACGACCAACTGACCGCGTTCCACTCGGAACTCCTCGATGCCGGGTAGGCTGCCCTCCGCGCCGAGTGCTTGGCCGAAGAGATTTTGTCCTTTCATTCCGCCCAACCATTCATTCGGCAGCGAGACGCCCCACAAGGTGAAATCGTCGAGCACAAACTCCGGCTTGCCGGGTGTGTCGCCGACGGTGAAGCGGGCGCGTGCTTTGAAGCGCTTGCCGCCGAGATAGGGCAGATCGGGGTCCAGATCGAACTCGACACGGGCGTGGATGGCATTGGTGGCGAGCTCGAATTTCAGCGACTCGCCGAGTTGGGTATTTTGATGAAGCAGGCCGTTGAGTTCGCGCTCGGTGAGGATGATTTGCTTGGAGCCTTTTTCATAAACGGGCTCGGGCGCCTCAACTGACACCGGCAAAGTCGGGTTTTGAATGGCCACGACTTTTTGCTCAACGACCGTCTTTTCCTGAGCGCTAAGCACCACCGGGCGGATCGGGCGATTCTGCCACCATATAAGTCCCGCGACCGTGATTACGA
>JBGSLX010000222.1:0-3270 GCA_041740475.1 Akkermansiaceae bacterium
TTCTTGCATGAAGCCCAAGATGCGCTCAGGGGAGTAGCGGTTTTTCTGCACCGTTTCGGCATCCCAATCGCCCACTGCGAACTCGGTAATCCAGATCGGACGTTTGAACATTTCATAAACTTTTTCGAGACGCTTCACCAATCCCTCTGCACTTGGGCCGCCGTAAGAATGCACGCAGACGAAGTCCACCCGCAGATTGCGCTTTTTGGCACCCGCCATGAATTCGATCATCCATTCCTTGTCAGGATGCACGCAACCCGGGCTGCCTAAGCGCATTCCGGTGTCCATCAGCAATGGCCATGCATCTAACGTCTCTTCAATGCTCATGTTTCCCTGCTTTTTGACATCGGGTTCATTGAATCCGAGTAGCTCCTTGATGCCCGCTTTTTTCGCCGCGGTAGCAGTGTCCACGATGATTTGTGGGTCTCCGCCGTATCGATAAATCATCGGCACGAAGTTGATGCCTTCGGGGATGCCGGGTGGAACATTGCTGTTCCATGAGTAGAACCACTTGCAACGAAGGTCCGTGAGTCGCTCGGCCCAAGCGGCATTTTTCACCGTCATGCCCAGCCCCTTTTTCTTCGAGCCGCTTGGCACGATCACATCGGGAACTTCTTTTTTAGGTTGGCACGCGGCGATGGAGAGAGCGGCGGCAGCCGTGGATTGAGTGAGGAATGAACGTCTTGAAATCATGGTGGGGTTTGTGGGGTGATCGGCAGAGACTCGGAATGATGACGTGAAAGAGCAATCGGATAATATTTTCATGAAAGGCGATGATGTCGGTTTGAAATCAACATCTTGCGGCGGTTGGCTAGCTTTATGGAGATGATCACATGATCGTGATGATCTTCCGCTTGCCAGAGTGCGGCTCGCATCTAATCTGGCACGGCAAGCAAACATGAAAATCTGGCTCGACGGTAAATTGGTGGATGAATCGGAAGCAAAGGTCTCGGTCTTTGATCACGGATTGCTCTATGGTGATGGCATTTTTGAAGGCATCCGTTTTTACAACGGTCGCATCTTCCGGTTGGAAGAGCACATTCGCCGACTGTTCGATTCCGCCCGGGCGATCATTCTCGATGTGCCATGGACGCAGGAAGAAGTTTGCCGATTCACCTGTGAAACGGTGGCTGCGAATGGCCTCAATGATGGATACATCCGGCTGGTGATCACGCGCGGCGAAGGCGGCTTGGGCCTGAATCCTTATTTGTGCCCCAGACCCTCGATGTTCATCATCGCATCCACCATCCAACTCTACCCAGAAGAGCATTATCGAAATGGCTTATCGATCATCACCTGTGCGACTCGACGCCCGGCGCCTGCCGCGCTGATGCCGCAAGTGAAATCTTTGAACTACCTCAACAACATCATGGCCAAAGTGGAGGCTATCCAAGCCAATGCTTTGGAGGCAGTGATGCTCAACGAACAAGGCTACGTGGCCGAATGCACTGGCGATAATCTTTTCCTGATGAAGAACGGCAAGCTGCTCACGCCACTCATCAGCGATGGTGCCTTGGACGGCATCACCCGCAGCGTGATCATCGAGCTCGCTGAAAATCTCGGCATCCCGTTTGTTGAGAAATCGCTCACGCGCTATGACATTTTCACAGCCGACGAATGCTTCCTCACAGGAACTGCAGCCGAGGTCATTCCGGTAGTAGAACTTGATCGCCGGAAGATTGGCACGGGCAAGCCCGGTCCATTTACCGCTCGTTTTCTCGATGCGTTTCACGCCCTCACCATGAGCACAGGCACACCCATACATTCTTAAGCTGACGATCATGACCTGTGACTTCTGCGACAAAAAGGCCACCGTTTTCCTGACTCAGCTTGTCGAGGGACAGATGAAAAAAGTGTGCCTCTGCGATGCCTGTGCCCAAGAGCGCGGAGTCACAGATCCCACGGGCTTCTCGCTTGCGGACTTGTTGTTAGGTGGCTTGCCTACGGCTAAAGACTCGGTCTCCACAGTGAAATCTCCCTTCTTGAGCGGTGGTGGGCGCAAGTGCTCGACATGCGGTTTTACACTTGAGGACTTGCGAAGAGTCCGCCGTTTTGGATGTAGCGATTGTTACGGAACGTTCACGGAGGAGGTCGGCCAGATGCTGCACGGAATGCACAAAGGGACGACGCATCTCGGGAAGGTGCCCGCAGGATTAATGGCCCGCCAAGTGCTATGCCAACGCCTGGAAGAACTTCGCTCGCGTCTGGATCAGGCAATTTCCTCGGAAAGCTACGAGGAAGCGGCTGGCATCCGAGATGAAATCCGCAATATCGAAACCGCCGGTGCAAATGCTTAACGATACTCCCATTGGTTGATACTCAGTCATGATGCGCTTCTCCACTTTAGTCAAAAATCCCGCCGACTGGATGACCGGCGGGCAAGGTGAGCACGGTGCGGTGCTGACCTCACGCATCCGGCTCGCGCGGAATCTCCGCAGCCATCCATTTCCCGGATGGGCCAAAAGTGATCAACGCGCCGCCGCACTCGAGCTCATCCAGCCGGCTGTCGAAGCCTTGCAGCCGATGAAAGGTGCGTTTTCTCAACAGCTCGGATCGCTCAACCCAGTTCAGAAGCAGGTACTTGTCGAGCGACATTTGATTTCCCGTGAACACGCCGCACGCGGAGACGGCTCGGCGGCGGTGATTGAGCGTCGGCAAACGTTTAGCTTGATGATCAATGAGGAGGACCACCTCCGGATGCAGGCGATTCGTCCGGGTTTGCAGCTTTCGGCGGCATTTCATGCGCTTTCTGCGCTCGATACGGAATTGGAGGATTCGCTGGAATTCGCCTTCGATCCGACTTTGGGCTACCTCACCACATGCCCCACCAATCTCGGCACAGGCTTGCGTGCCTCGGCGATGCTTCACCTTCCGGCGTTGGTGCTGAGCGATCAAATCGGCCAGATCCTTCAAGCCGTGAGCAAGATCGGCCTCGCCGTCCGCGGGCTCTATGGCGAAGGCACGGAATCACTCGGAAATCTCTATCAAATCTCCAATCAATCCACTCTGGGCGAGAGCGAGGAAACCATCATCCGCCGCCTAGAACGCGTCATCGCTGAGGTCGCTTCTCACGAAAGCAATGCCCGCGACAAGCTGCTGGAGGACGATCCCGCGATGGTCGCCGATAAGGTCGGGCGCGCATACGGCACGCTGCGGCACGCGCATCTCATCGAGTCGAAAGAAGCGCTCAACTTGCTCTCGATCCTGCGTTTCGGCGGCTGTGTCGGCTTTTTCCCGCCCGAATCTGTGATTGTATGCGACTCGCTGCTG
>JBGSLX010000223.1:0-4449 GCA_041740475.1 Akkermansiaceae bacterium
GAATTGGCGTGGTGGTTGCAAACCACCGCCACGTTTTTTCGTGCCCCCCCGTATCGTTGATGAAATTGAGGTTTCTGTCTTCGAGAATGAGCACGGCAACGAGAGGAATCTTGGCGTTTCATCCTATCTGGAACGAGGACACAGTCCTGCGGGCGACGCATATTGATCATCTGCGGTATTTTTTTGTAATGAACTCAGATTCACAACGACTCACCTCACGTATGAACACACAATATACTATCCGCAAATTCCTTCGTTTCGCTCTCTTCGTGGTCCTCGGCTTTGGGCTGTCTGGCCATCTTCACGCTCAAGCCAAGAACTTGGATCCATCCGGTCTCGCGCTGCAAGGATACGATCCAGTGGCATTTTTCACCGATCAAAAGCCTGTCAAAGGCGACCCGGCCATCACTAGCAAGGTCAATGGTGTGACTTATCATTTTGCCAATGCCGCGAACAAAGCCGCATTCGACAAACAGCCCGCAAAATACGAACCACAGTTCGGCGGCTACTGTGCCTATGGCGTGGCCAAGGGCAGTCTGGTGAAAATCGAGGTCGATGCGTTCCAGATTGTCGATGGTCGCTTGTTGCTCCAATACGACAAAGGCGTCCGCGATAAATTCAACAAAGATGCCGCCGGAAATCTCAAGACCGCCGATGCGAAGTGGCCGACGCTTTCCAAGAAGTAAGCTAACTAACAATACTTAGTATCATTAAGTAGCTTCACAGCCGTCCAACAGACTTACCTATTCTCTGACTGTGGCTGGGAACTGCGGTCCCAGTCCGTCGAGGGGACATTCTGTCCCTTGATCCTCAAAAAAGCCGTCAAGAAGCACACATATCAGAACTCAACAAAACCCATTGACCCTCAAACTCAAATTCCTAGGGTAAGCGCATGCAAATACTGAAAATTGGCATATTTCACAAACCTCCCAATCTCACCACACCATCTCGGGAAGACCCTGTTGAATATGCTGAAGACCTATCTGAGAGTAATTAACAATTACTGTTCGTCCAAAGCATGAAAAATCTTCCCGACATATCTGAGCACCTCCACATTGAGCAAGGATTCTGTCACCCTGACTGGACAAGTATTTCTCAAATCATCGAGAAGAAATTACCCGAAGCCGAATGGAATGCCGCATGGGAATTGGTCTCACGAAGCTGGGTTGAGAGCAACAGAGCTCAACTAACTGGCGAATACAAAATATACGAGACTGCGAACTTCTTGATATTGTCCGAGGCTCCCATGCGCGTGATCAAGGACGCATGCAGGTCATTCGAGGAAGCGCTTAAGGGGATTATTGCTTGTCTCGATGGAGTTGCCTCGGACGAAGGATATGGCAAGCATGTCGTCATGATGTTTTCAAACCTCGACGACTATTACGCCTACATCACTTACTTTTATCCTGATGGGGAGAGTCCGATGACGAGTGGGGTTTGTCTCACCGGCGAGGGATACGTTCATTTTGCCTTTCCGACTATAGACTACTCATCTTACCGCACCGTTCTGGTTCACGAGTTGACCCACGGTTGCCTTGGGCACCTCCCAATACCAACTTGGCTCAACGAGGCTCTGGCAATGAGGATGGAGCAGGTGATTTGCGCCTCAGACATTTTCCACCTCGATCAGGAGATCTATGACAAGCACACTGACCATTGGAACCAAGACACCATCCAGCAATTCTGGACGGGTGAATCTTGGGACATACCCGGTGACAGTTTCGAGCTAAGCTACAATCTGGCTCAAGTTCTCTGGCGGAAGATCGAAGCCGACTTGGCCCCACCGCGCGCCGAAATTTTCCAGTTCATCTTAATTGCTCACTACGAAGATGCGGGTGAGTCTGCCTGCCAAGAGATATTTGAACTTAGCCTTGGTGAACTAATCATGGACTTTCTCGGAGATGGAATGTGGACACCAGATCCCACAAAATGGCCTAACAATAAACTAGTGGCTATCGACGATAACACCTTTTCTTAACTTTGATTTTCCATCTTGCTGGTGCCTAACTCAGACTACTAACGAAAATATGACTGAACCTGTAAATCAGAAGCTTCCATCCTACACACATGCCATTGCAGGTTGGCCACTGATTATGATCGTCATCGGTGGTGCTATTGGAGGGCTTTGTGGGGGTGGAGCTTACGGAGTATCAATGGCTCTATTTAAGAAGATGGGTGTGACGCCGCTATCTTGCTTCTTTTCAGTCCTCATTGGGATCGCTGGAGTTGTGCTGTATCTGGTTGTTGCATTGGGTTTAGTGGTGGCGTTTCCCGACCTGCTCGGAGCAAGCAAATAGGCGGTCGCCAGCATGAGGTTTTAGACCAATCTTAGCGCGATCTTAGAAGAGGATTTACGTTGGTAAACGGTTATTCCGCTGGTGAGTCTGGAGATTCTTATTTGGTTGGATAGAAGAGTTATTAGATTCGATAGAAGAATAAATTAGCCGAGCAGGAGCTCGGCGGTCCCGGGGGCTGGGTCAAGAACTCGGACTTGATGGTTTGATGCGATCGGCCTCGCTCAGGCTGCGCCAGCCACCGAATAACACGGAAACTTCTGCGCCTAGGCCAAGTGCGCGGATTCGTTCTGCGACTTGTCGGCTGACGCCGCAGTTTTCATCGCCGCAATAAACGATCACTCGCGGTGTTTCGAGAATCCGCACCGCAGTTTCGGCTTCGAATGTTTGGACATTCTCCGCAGGATCGAGATTCCATAATACTGAGCCTTGCACGCCATTGCGCAGCCAATCCGCACGCGGTCGTGCGTCCACCCACAGCACCGCCGCGTCGGCTGGGATTTGACTGAGGCAAACTTCGTCCGGTTTTAAATTTGCGGGATCGCAAACAATCGCTCGGGAGGGCGGACCTTTGATCAACCATGTTCCACCGGCTGCCGCGCAAGCCACGCTTACGATGATCGACAGTTGAGCGATTGCGTTCATGGAACCGCTTTCAATTCGGCGGCGGTCTGCTTGCGGACCACGGCAAAAGCTTGTTGCAGCTTGTGCTTGTCGATTTGGCAGTCGGTTTCAATGCGTAGAATCCCCATGCCCGGGCTACCGATTTCCATCGGCGTGACGATCAGCTCATAGGATTTCCCTTCCTCAATGGTTTTCAGTTCATGCTGAAATGCGGGAGAAGAGGAGTTCACAGCGGTCACGCGGATGGGTTGCTCCTGATTCATCGTGATGCGGATCGTTTGCGGCGTGGCATCACCATTTAAAGCCCAGACTAGAGTCTTCGGTTCCAGTGAAACGAGCACCGGAATGTGAACCCGCACCGTGAGTTTTGTGGACGGCTCGGAGGGTGCATCGCCATCTAACCACAGCGCGACCATCTTATCGACTGTGCCGGAAAAGTTGCCCATTTCAAAATCCGCGCGGAGCAAGCCGGACTCGCCTGGAGCGTATTTCATTTTGCTGTCCTTGATCTTCACCGACATGCACGAGCAGCCAGCATCGAACTTTTGAATCTGCACTGGCTTGTCGGTGAGGTTGGTGAATTCAAATTCTGCGGTGACGATTTTTGCGTCTGCCGGTGCGTGGATTTCCTGAAGTGGCGTCTTAAATTCCAGACCCGCTGCGTGCAGGGGTGCGAAACTTAGCAAGGCGAGGCTGATGACCGATGCGAGAAATTTCATGCGGCAGATCATGATTCGGTTTTTTCATCCGTTGCAAGCGCCACGACGATGATGAGTCGCCCGCCACGCCATTCGGGGCCGAGCATCAGGAGAGGCTTGCCATTTTCGAGCCGTGCATCGGTTTTCACGATTTTCTTGCGCGCCAGCCAAAGCTCAAGATCCAGCACGGCTGAGTTGGCTTCGGGAAGCCCTTGAGCCTCGAATCGAACCATCACCTCATCCGATGGCTTGAGCGGCTCGGCCCAGCTTTCATAACTCCTGAGCAGCGGCTGGGTGTCCCGTCCGAGCAAGCGGTAATGTTTGAAGCGCAGCCGTTCCTCACTGCGGATGCGTTCTACCACGGATGCCTCGACTTGCTGCGCCTTTTCACCCGCTGCCTTTGGATCGCCATCAGTCGCGAAATAAACGGTCACGCGTACAAGGCCGAGCTTTTCCCTGCCGGGATCCTCTACCGCTGCTGCTGTGAAAACGAGCGCGGCAGAGAATAAAACTATGATCCAAGCTCGGCGGTTCATGGCTGCGCGTAAAACGATGGATGGTTCAGACCTGCGGTGGAGTCCATTTCACGAGCCTCCTTGTAGTAAACCGTTTCAGAAAAATCCGTAGCATCTGGGATGGCATCCACGCCGCTGAGCAAGATGACAGTCGCGGACGCATCTGTGCTCACGAACCACTCGGCTTGAACGCCGCGATGCGGGACATAAGGAATCGGGTCCACCGGGATGGCGCGGGGTGCGCCAGCGACATCGATTTCCACCGGAGCTGCCTCCTTTTGACCACCCAGCCAGAACGCGACCATCATTCCGGCACAG
>JBGSLX010000224.1:0-4248 GCA_041740475.1 Akkermansiaceae bacterium
CCTACAAGAACTTGGACTTCAACGCCTATGACGAATGCCTACAGGAAAGCCGGATGCGGGAAATCCGCACGTCCGGTTTGACGAGGGGGAGCAACGGGATTGGCGCAAGCCGCCCGTTGCTCTCTACTCTACTGGTTCAAAAATCTTGGTCTTCCTACGCGATTTGCACTTTGTTCATTTTTTATTGAACAAAGCATCTTGGTCCTTACGGTCCGCCTCGGATGAAGGCCGTTTTGGAAGGAGCCAATCACGAACTTAACCCCTTGGAACGCCAAGTGGTCGGTTTTTTCGTCGATGGCGTGCGGGTTCTCGGCTTGCCGCGGTCGATCGGCGAAATTTACGGTCTGCTTTATATTTCGATCCATCCGCTGTCGCTCGACGATTTGGTGCGTCGCCTTGGCATCAGCAAAGGCTCGGCCAGCCAGGGCTTGCGAATGCTCAAGAGCCTGGGAGCCGTTCGCGAAGCGGAAAAAATCAGCAATGGCGAGCGCCGGACTTACTACGAACCCGCTGTTGAACTCAAACGCTTGGCGGGTGGTTTCATTCGCGAGCAGATCCGTCCGCACCTCGACAGCGGTCAAAGTAAAATCCGCCAACTCGCCGCCAGCGCGGACGCCGTCGAAGACCCGGAGCACCGCGCGTTTCTCGGCGAACGCATTGATCGCCTCGAAAATTGGATGCGCAGCGGGGGGCGCGTTTTACCCATTTTGCAGAAACTTTTAGGCCAATGATTCGCTCGGAACATCGCCTCCAAGAACCAGCTTGGTTCTGTGTCCGCACTCAGACCAAGCGGGAACACATCGCCGCTGGCCACATGCGGGAATTGGATGGCGTCGAGGTTTTCTGCCCTCGGTTGCGTTACCGCAAAGCCACACGCCGCGGCAAGATTTGGTGGCTTGAGCCGCTGTTTCCGGGATATTTGCTGGCAAAATTCAGCCTCGCGGAGATGGAGCGCGCCGTCACTTTTTGCCAAGGAGTGCGAGGATTGGTGCGCTTCGGCTCGGAAATCCCGCCTGTCCCCGATCACTTTGTCCGCGCGCTGCAACAAGAAATCCGCAGCCGCCCGGAGGGTGACGAAGAATTGCTCTCTGTCTCGCCTGTTATCGAAATTGGCGACGAAGCAGAAATCGCTCACGGCCCGCTTCAAGGCATGCGCGGCACCATCGTTTCAGTCATGCCATCGACCGAACGCGTGAAAATTCTGCTCGATTTCCTCGGTCAGCCACAGGCCATCGACGTGGATTTTTTCTCCATCCTCATGCCACGGCGGCCCATTCCATGAACCGTTTTCAGGCAAAAATCTCTGCTTTCTAAATAATCTGCCGCTTTTCGCGCGGCAAATCACCACCCGGATCCATCTCACTCTTTGGTTTCTTTCCACACCGGAAAGATCGACCAAGGGCGGCAGCGTCCAACCACCTCCACACCCATGCAAAAACTCTTCATTTCCGGCCATCGCGGCATGGTCGGTTCCGCACTCGTTCGCGAAGCCGCCCGCCTTGGTGGCTTCGACACTCTGACCGCCACCCGCAACGAACTCGACCTATGCGATCAGCATGCCGTTTTTGAGTATCTCGCCACACAAAAGCCTGACTCGGTGATCATCGCCGCAGCCAAAGTTGGCGGGATCCATGCCAATTCCACCTACCCAGCCGATTTCATTTACGAAAACCTCGTCATCGCCGCGAATCTCGTCGAAGGCAGCCGCCGCGCCGGTGTGAAGCGGGTGCTTTTCCTCGGATCGTCCTGCATTTATCCAAAAATGTCACCGCAGCCAATGCAAGAGGACTGCCTGCTCACTTCCCCGCTCGAACTGACCAATGAGGCTTATGCGATCGCCAAAATCGCCGGGTTAAAACTCTGCCAACACTACCGCGCCCAGCACGGGCTGATGTATCACAGCGCCATGCCGACCAACCTCTACGGCCCCGGCGACAACTATCACCCGGAAAATTCGCACGTCATTCCCGCCTTGATTCGTCGTTTCCACGAAGCCACCGAGCGGGGCGACGCCTCAGTCACGATCTGGGGAACCGGCACCCCGCGCCGCGAGTTTCTCCACACCGATGACCTCGCCGCTGCCTGTTTCCACCTGATGTCGCTCGATAATCCGCCCGACTGGGTAAACGTCGGCACCGGCACCGATCTCACCATTTTCGAACTTGCTGCTCTCGTCGCAGAAACCGTCGGCTTCAAGGGCGAAATCCTCACAGATCCCACCAAGCCCGACGGCACTCCGCGCAAGCTGATGGACATCTCGAAAATCGAGGCCACCGGCTGGCACCCAAAAGTCGATTTCCGCGAAGGCCTAGCAGCCGCATATCAGGATTTCAGAGCCACGCTAGCCGCAGGTGCGGCAAGGCTGTGACCTATTAGAAAATCATGCGGCCACCCGTTGACATCCCGAAACTCGAACTCTTCATGCGTTCCCTCGCATCTCGAGTGAAGGGAAAGGGATGTATTTACCTAACCGGTGGCGCGACCGCACTACTCCACGGATGGCGCCCGATGACGGTGGATATCGACCTTTGTGCAGATCCAGAGCCTCAAGGTTTCTTTGAGGCGATCGCTTCACTCAAAGACGAATTATCCGTCAACGTGGAGCTGGCGCGTCCTTCTGATTTTATTCCCGAGCTTCCATTTTGGCGTGACCGCAGCCCGTTCATCGAAAAATACAAAGAGATTTCGTTTCACCACTACGATCCCTACAGCCAAGCGTTGTCTAAAATCGAAAGAGGGCACGCGCGAGATGAGACAGACGTCGCTTCCATGGTTGCTGTCGGTCTCGTAAAAACTGATCGCCTGATAGAACTTTTTGAGCAGATCAAACCGCTGTTAATCCGCTACCCAGCAATTGACCGAGCCTCCTTCGAAGTATCAGTCGCACGATTTCTACAGCACAACGCAGCAAGTTAAATGATCATTCGCCCAGAATTTCTCGATTCACTTCCCGGTGCCAGTTTGATCATCGAAGGACTGAGCGATCATCAAGAAGGCCGCTTAACCATAGCATCTTGTCTCGTCCGAATCGCTTCACCACGGTTAATCCGTGCAGGCCTGCTTGACTCGGTTGATCGGTCGTTACCCGATGCCGAAATCCAACTTTATCAACTCCTCTCTCCAGAAGGGAACAACGCACACAGCCGCTACAAGTCACTGATTCGCCAGCTTGTTAGCTTCGAACATGCACTAGATCATCACCTCCCGCGAAACGCAGCTTAACTCATCATGGGGTGCCAGAAAACTCACACGTCACCCTAGTTCTAACCCTAGCCGTCGGCGCTTCAAGGCTATGAGGTAAACCCAAACTTCCTGCATGTCGCCCCGTAGCAAGCCTGCCAGCAGATTTTTCCTCAGAATCCTCGCAGGTTGTTTTATTATTTTCATGTTGGTGATCATCACGATTGCCAATCGCGGCGAAGGGCACCGTTGGTGGTCGTTCATCCACACCATTCCTTATGGTGACAAACTTGGGCACATCGGCCTCATGGGCTTGTTGTGTTTGCTTTGCAACTTAGCGATCACCCCTCGCCGTTTCCGATTTCTACCTGCTTTTGTCACTCGCGTCACTATTGTGCTCTTCGCGCTGATCACGCTCGAAGAACTTTCCCAAGCATTCATTTCCACACGGAATTGCGATCTGCTCGATTGGCTCGCTGACGTGCTCGGTCTCGCACTTGGCCAAGGTGCCGCAATCCTCATTCGCAGATCATTCCCACAGCACTTTTGCCAACCAGCTCTCTAAAAATTTACCACCATGAAAAAAGCACTAATCACCGGCATCACCGGACAAGACGGATCCTACCTCGCCGAGTTTCTCCTCGAAAAAGGCTACGAAGTCCATGGCATCAAGCGCCGCGCATCGCTCTTCAACACCGCCCGCGTGGACCACATTTATGAAGATCCGCATGTAGAAAACTCCCGCTTTCGCCTTCATTATGGTGACCTCACCGACAGCTCGAACCTCACCCGCATCCTCAGCGAAGTGCAGCCAGATGAGGTCTATAACCTCGGCGCGCAGTCGCACGTCGCCGTTTCCTTCGAGTCGCCGGAATACACGGCAGATGTCGATGCCATCGGCACATTGCGTTTGCTAGAGGCCATCCGTTTCCTCGGACTTGAGAAAAAAACCCGCTTCTACCAAGCATCGACCTCTGAACTTTATGGTCTGGTCCAAGAGATCCCGCAAAAGGAAACCACGCCATTTTACCCGCGCTCGCCCTACGCCGTCGCCAAGCTCTACGCCTA
>JBGSLX010000225.1:0-3726 GCA_041740475.1 Akkermansiaceae bacterium
GCCTGCGCAGGTTTGGCGGACAACATGGGCGACGGCATTGAGGTGGCGCGAGAAATGATTGCCTCTGGAGCCGCGAGTGAGCGCCTGAATTTGCTGCGCAAAGCCGCAAACGCCTAACATTCATCACTCTCAATTCGGGATTAGGGACATCGAAATCGACGAAATTGGCCAAAGAGGAATGAGTCGAAGCATGATGGCGAGTCGTCCTGTTGGAGAATCTCCCCCACCCTTTCTTCATTCTTCTTTCGACGCTTTCGACCTTTTCGTTGTTCTCACTTTTTTGCATCTACAATCACGGATCAAAGAGAGGAAATCGTGCGGCTGGTTGCACGCGATCCGGTGGCTCGATGCGAAACGTGATGTCTTCACCCACACGGTATGGGCCGTAGGCGATGGGCGCGACAGTAAGACAGACGAGCGCATCATCTTCATCTGTGACATGCTCGATGTGGATGATCGCCGCGCAGTTCGGGCTTTTTTTGACCGATAAAATATCGCCGGGGCGGAACTCATTCGCGGCTGAAATTTCCGTGGTCGGGAACAAATAATCGATCACGACTGGGTAAGGCGCGGGCTTCGTGAAATCGTCGGGTTTCACTAAAGCACGAGCACGGACGACGAATCCGCGGCTGATGAAATCTGCGTCGCCCAGCGTGCGAACTTGTTCGACTTGGTAATCACCCTCGATGAAGGTCAGGGCAAGTGGCCGATCAAAGTTGGTGAGGTAATTGCGCATCAAGCGCGAGTTGAAGCGCGTGAGCGACTCTTCTTTGAGCGAAAAAAAGCGGCTGTAGAGGCCTTTTGGGTCGAGCAGATTGCCGTTCGGCACATCGAGCACGGTGTAGCGTTTCAGTTCGGGAAGCCGACCGATCTTGCTGAGAATTTCGTAGTTTCTTGGCATTTCGGGGTTGCCAAAGACATGCAGGCAAACGGTCCAACTGAGCACCGCGAAACACAGCGCCAGTGCGTTGGCCAACAGCCACCAGAAATAGGCGGGACGCCGGGGCTTGGGTTCATCGACGGCTCTTGGCACGGATCTTTCGGCTGGTGTCAGGGATTTCCGCACGCCTCACCATCTGGAACAGCGAGTGATTCGCCTTCATCTGCGGCACTTTCAAACGACGTTCCACATCCGCATGAACGCGCGGCTTGGGGATTGTGAACCTTAAAACCTGCGTCGGTGAGGTCGTCCGAATAATCGACCTCGCATCCTTTAAGCCGTCCGGTGCTGTCCGCAGCGACGATCAAACGTGCGCCGTGGGATTCCACGATCACATCGCCGGGCTCTGGATCGGCGACTTTCATCTCATATTGCCAGCCCGCACATCCACCACGGCGCACTGCAAGGCGGAGACCCGCTGCGGGTGAGTTCGTCCGGCTGGCGAGAAGTTTGGCGAGTTCGTGAGCGGCTTTATTGGTCAGAGTCATCATAACGTTTCGCGGAAGCTAGACGCGTTTCCAGCGATTTGAAACCGGAAATCCGCACTTCCCTACGTTCTAGCAGATTCCGGATCAGTACAGAGGATCAGTCATGTGTCGCAAATCGGATAAATCACTCATTAGGAAAGTTTAAGAATGAACTTGACGGTATGTGACCACGCCTTTTGATTCCGGCCCGCCTGCGGATTTTCCGTTGTGCCCATAGGATGGGCGAGGTGTATCCACAGACTCCGATCCAAGCGCTTTATTTCCATGTCATCTGCAAAAATTCCGCCTAAGAAACCTGCTTCCAAATCCGATAACGTTACCGCCAAAAGCAGGGCAGCTAAGACCGAAAACACTGCCGCCAAAAGCACCAAGCCACAGCCCAAAGAGGTAGCGATGCCAGACGACGCGAAGCCAGCCCAAGCTGCTGCGTCAAAACCCGCGCCACGCAGCACCAAAGCTCCTGCCAAACCCGCGCCCGCAGTCACCAAAATCGACAAACCTGTCGTCAAATCCGACAAAGCATCCAAGCCAGTCGTTGCGGCAGTCAAATCCACCACCGAATCTTCGGCCAAATCTTCGGACTCAAATAAGCGCCGCATTGATACCCCTGAAATTCAGGAAAAAATCCGTGAGTTGATCAAACTCGCCAAGGAGCAGGAATATCTCACTTACGATGACATCAACGAGATTCTGCCCAACGATCTCGTGGATCCAGATGATGTGGAAGCGATCATGGAGCGGCTCCGCAACATGGAGTTCGACATCATCGATGCCTCAGAGGTGGATCGTTATAAAGACAAGAAACGCGACGACGACAGCGGAGATGACGAAGATCTCAAAGCGGACCAAAAACTGGATATTCTCGACGATCCGGTCCGCATGTATCTCAAGCAAATGGGCCAAGTGCCGCTTCTCACGCGCGAGCAGGAAGTGGAAATCTCCAAACGCATTGAGGACGCAGAAATCGAAGTCGCGCGTCACCTTCACCTCTTCGGTTTTGTCACAGATTCCTATCTCGAACTCGCCGACAAACTGCACAAAGGCAAAGAGCGCTTTGACCGCGTGATCCTCGACAAGAAAATCGAGTCTCGTGAGCGCTACATGAAGGGCTTGCCGAAACTTTGCGATCAATTGCGCCAGCTCCATCAAGAGAACGACAACTTGTTTCGCCAGCTCTCGGCCAAAAGCCCGCGCGGCAAGAAAAAGCTGGAAGAAGATTTCCAGAAAAACCTGCAAACTCTGCACCGCGTTTACACCCGTTTTTACTACAAGCAGAAGGTCGTGGAAGATTTCTGCGAGCAGGTGAACGACTACATGCAGAGATTTTGGAAATATGGTCGCAGGTTGCAAACCAACCCCGAGGACAAGGAATTCCAAAGCAAGCTCCGCGAGATTCAACAACGCTCATGGCACACGCTGGAAACGGTTGAGGAGTCCAACAAGCTCCTCAAACGCTGGCTGAAAGAAGCGCTCAAAGCCAAGACTGAGATGGTCGAAGCCAACCTCCGCCTCGTGATTTCCATCGCGAAAAAATACACCAACCGTGGTCTTTCATTCCTCGATCTGATTCAGGAAGGCAACATGGGACTGATGAAGGCCGTGGAGAAATTCGAGTACCGCCGTGGTTATAAATTTTCAACCTACGCCACGTGGTGGATTCGTCAGGCGATCACGCGCTCCATCGCGGACCAAGCGCGGACGATCCGCATCCCGGTCCACATGATCGAGACGATCAACAAGCTCATGCGTGTGCAGAAGCAGCTCGTGCAGGAATATGGCCGCGAGCCTTCGCCTGAAGAGATTGCGGAAGAAATCCACTTGCCCGTTGAGCGGGTACGCGCCGTTCTCAAAATGGCTCAACAGCCGATTTCACTGCAAGCACCCGTCGGCGACTCAGATGACACTTCGTTTGGAGATTTTATCGAAGACAAAGCTGCTGATAACCCCATGGAAGAAGCCGGATTTTCGATGCTCAAGGACAAGATTAAGGACGTTCTTGATACGCTCACGGAGCGCGAGCGCGAAGTGCTTGAGCAACGATTCGGCCTCAAAGATGGCTACAGCCGGACCCTCGAAGAAGTGGGCCGTCAGTTCCAAGTCACTCGCGAGCGGATCCGCCAAATCGAAGCGAAAGCACTTCGTAAAATGCGTCACCCCACCCGTATCCGCAAGCTGGAAGGCTTCATCGAGTTGCCGGGTGCTTAACCCAAGTTTCTCATTGTGACGCTGTAGCCTTTGATTTTGCAGGGATCCTCTACCAAAGGCACTACAAAGTCGTGATTAGTCTATCTTCAGGTC
>JBGSLX010000226.1:0-7121 GCA_041740475.1 Akkermansiaceae bacterium
CAGCCCGGAAATTCATCATGTAGACAGCCCAAAACGAACCCGACCTGAAGATAGACTAATCACGACTTTGTAGTGCCTTTGGTAGAGGATCCCTGCAAAATCAAAGGCTACAGCGTCACAATGAGAAACTTGGGTTAGCGCTTCCGGCGACGGTTCAGCACCGCTAGTGAAAGACCGAGCGCACACAGCACGCTGCTGCCTGTTTCAGGGATTGTGATGTTGTTGTTGTCCAAAGTCACCTCGCCGACCCGGGCCAGTGCTTGACCGACCAGATCCGCGCCGGTGTTCAGCGTGATCGATTCCTGAGCCAGAATGGATCCGGCGAATTGAGAGACCACGCCGAGCGTCGCGGAACTGCCGACTTGCCAGAAGACATTGCTGGCCTGTGCGCCGTTGATCAGGTTCACGCGGCTATCTGTGCCCGTGATCAATGTCGAACCCATCTGGAAAATCCAGACGGCATTCGAGTCTCCGCCGCCATCAAGTGTTAGCACACCATTGATGGAGAGTGAACTCGGCGCATTGTACACACCGGAAAAGAGGCTCAAGCCGCCAACATCATGAATGAGCGGAAATGTCACATCGGCCTGCCGTCCTGCGGCGTCGTTGTAGGCATTGCCTAAATCGATCTTCGCCTGCTGCGTTGTGCCATCTCCGGCGTGATTCACCCCATGGAGGATAAGATTTTCCAAGCCGGTGATCGAGGTGGTGGCATAGGTTCCGATGTCGCCGTTGATCACCGTAGAGTTGACCGGTGCAGCGATGGTGATTCCAGCCCCTGCGAGTACGGCGAAATCCGCAGCACTGCCGAGATCCACGGCGAGCACGGCAGCGTCGGCCTTATTTTGAAGCAGAGTGAAAGGCAGCGCCAAAGCGATGCCAGTGATGATTCGTATGGATGACAACGCTTGATGGCGATGTCTGTTTTTTGTGACATAGGCTAATTTCATATGTGTAGGTTATAGGTTAGATTTGGAATGTGATTTGCCCGCTCGACTGAGCGACACCATGTCCCTGAACCTATGTCGTTGTCATTTCTATGGGGTAAACACCCCATAGAAAAACTTGGTGCGACAAAGCTCACTATGCGTTTTTACATTAGCCACCCCACTCTGCCGGAGAGCACGTTTTGACTTTCTGAAGCCACCTCATTTTTCGCATTCCATCGACGTGAAATGTTCATCACCACTCTCGCCAAGGACGCATCCGGGCGGCGGTGGCGGCCTCTGGTAATCCGGCGTTTCTGTCACAACCCATGAAAATTTCAAAGTCGCCCGCTCCTCGCGGAACAGGCGACTTTTACGTATCAATGCATGGCGCTGTCTGAGGGATTGAATCAACCGACGAGGTCAAGAATCAGCTCCGGTGATTCATGCGAAATGAGCAACAGCGTTTGTTCCTCCTGCGCCCAAGTCGCGAGGGTGAGATCGCCATCGCGGACGATTTTAACCGGAGCCCCAGCAGGCGGTGGATTCATCAATCCAGCGGATGGCGTGCTGTAGAGATGCAGTTGCTGCATTTCCGGAAGCAAGAAGCACTCCAGGCTGACGGGATTGCCATCAATGTCGTATAAATGACAGCCTTTGCGGGGCAAAGCATCGAGTTTTTTGGGCAGAGCTTTGAGTCGAGGCGCATGGTTCGCGATGAGCCATTCTTCCACGGCGACTTTGTCCATGCTCATGAGTGCGAGGGAAATGCCATAGCGGGTGACGGCGGTGAATTCACGAGTGAACCGATCCAGAGTGAAGGCGCGGAAGTCCCACCACCACTTACCGCCGATGGCGATAGAGGCAGCGATCCCCGCTCCCAGCCCGAGCCAGCTACGGCGGGAGTGCCGCGCGATGGGCTGAGGCGATCTCGTATGACGAATCGCGGAAATGACCGACTCACGCAATTCCGCAGGTGGCTCGCAGGTATTCCGGGCCGCGCGCATCGCATTTTTTAGAGCGTCTTCCAACCCGTCTGGAGGCTCGATTTTTCCCAATGCGCTGCGCATCGCCAGATCGGTCTGGAGTTCGTCATCCAAATGGTCGCTGAGTCCGGCATGATCCGCCGCAGCGCGAGCCTCGGCCACGCCAACCTCGTGCTCGTCCTGCCCGTGTGGGCGGAGCGAACGGAGAAGCTGTAATTGTTCCTCGGTCATGTGGCTGGGGTTAAAAGCATGCGCAGCGCTTGCTTCGCACGGCTGAGTCTGGACATCACAGTGCCTGCCGGGACTCCGAGCACGTCGGAAATTTCGCGGTAGGACATGTCTTCAATATAGAAAAGCGATAAAACAGAGCAATGCGGCTCTTCCATGCGTCTCATCAGTTCAAGCGCAGTTTTGCTGTCCACACGGAGTTCCTGCGGCGATGAGTCTTCAAATGGCTGAGGCATCAGAGATTCGTCAAACTCGACGGTTTTGCGGTCTCTCCTACGGAACAACAGAAACTCACGATAGAGCGTGGTGTAGAGCCAAGATTTGATCGCGCCATCTTCACGGATCTCCTGCCATTTCAGCGCGAACTTCACGGCGGTTTGCTGGGTTAGATCGGCGGCGTCCGCCTCGTGCCCAGAAAGGCTGAGCGCGTAGCGGTATAGCTGGCGGTAGTAGAGCATGATCACGGTTTCCAGCCACGCCTGCACCATCGCGTCATCCGTTGTGGATGGACGCGGTGGCACGACGGGCTGGTTTTCCTCGGGCATGAATCAGGCTGCGGGGTTATGCGCTTCTTCTGCGGCGCATGCACAGAAGAAATCCCGCCGCGCTCAGGATCATCGCCGATGGCTCGGGTATGACCGATAGGCCGAGCACCACGGTGGAAGGCGTGATGGATTCCGGTCCTAGACTGCCGCTATTTGGCAGAATCAGCAGGGGACTCATGCCCGATATGTCGAACTCTGAGATGTCACCCGCAGTGAGTGTGAAATCCGTGCCGAGAAAATTTCCTCCTGCATCGGTGAGTGGGACTTGGCCGAAAAGCGTTCCGCCGTACTGGAATAGGCTTTCCACGCCAAGGTCCACATCTTCTAGCGAGAAGCTGAGGACATCACCGGGCATAAGCTCGGGGAAAGCGATGCCACCGCCAGCAAAAGGAAACAGTTCGCCCACACCGCCGAGGCCGCCGAGGAAGTTGAGTTGAGGCAGGATTTCAGACATCCCGCCACCTGCGCCTATAAATGTGACATTTGTCACATTTTGGGACGGAAGCGGCTGAAAGCCCGTGAGAACCGAGATCGAGCCAGCAGGGGCTAAATTCGTGATCGTAAACTGCAAGGTGGCTGCGGAGGCTGTTGATAGCGCACCGATGGATAGCCATGTGAGAGCATGTGATAGATAAAATTTCATAATATGTGTGAGTGCTGGAGGGAGGGATGACCGCTAGCGGCCATCCCTGTAAGTGAGTCCTAGCTCCTATTAAGGACGGACGATGTCAGTCGTAGGGATGATGACCGAGGTGTTGTCGATCTCCACGTTGGTTCCGCCTTGGGCCTCAAAGTTTTCCGGCTCGCGGAATGCACCGGTAAACGAAGCAAGCGTGTTCTCGGTGAACATGTTGTTCACTGAGCCATCGCTCACTGCCACAGCGAAGCCGAAACGTGCGATGTGGTTGTTATAGATCGCATCACCGCGTGGTCCTTCCGGGCCAGCGCCGCCTTCGGGATTGTAGCAAATTCCGAGTAGGTTGTTCGCCGCCGTGGCTCCACCGACGACGATGTTCTGGGCGATCCGGTTGCCCGTGCTGCGGACACCGCGAACGAAAATGCCGAGGTTCACTGAGCTGATGGAGTTGTTTTGGACGTAGGCGCTCCAAGAATTGATGAGACGAACGCCGATCTCTGTAGGCCCGCCGTTAGGAGCTAGACCATCACCGGTAATGTTCAATCCTTCTACCCTGACGTTCTGAGTGCCGATCAGATCGACGTTGGCATTGAAGCCACTCACGCCACCGCCGCTCACGATCACACTGCGGGCGTTTTCGACGACGATGCCGCGGCCAGTGCCACGGGCGTTGGTGCTAACGCTGAATCCATTCAGATCCAGTGTCACATTGGATGCGGTGATGATGATGCCATCGCCCGTGCCGACATTGTGATTGGCAAACAATTTGTAGCTGCCAGGGCGTGTGATGCGCCATTGTGCGGACGCGGTGCCGGCCATGGCGAGGGTGATGCCAAAGGCTGCGAGTAGAAGTGGGGACTTGGATGTAATAGATAACATGGTGTTTAGTTTTCGTTGTTGATATGCATCCCCAACACGCCCAGCGCTGTCTCTCGCATGGGTCGAAATGTCAGGAACAACCCAAGGAGCATGCCTTTGAGAAACTTATTCCCTCGCGGATGAAATAATTCCTGCCGCCATTTATTTGAGGTCCGAAGGCGTATCTGCGAATGCTCTGACTCGCGCCAGCATGGCGCTGTCGATGTGAAATGAATCGTCATTTTACGATCAATCTGCCGATATTTGGTGGGTAAGAAACGCACAGACTACGTCACTTCCTGCGGTGTCAGCTCGGCGTTTTCTGCAATCATGCGCTTATCCCGCAAGCAACACGACGCACATGATCCTCAAAATCGACCATCTCGGAATCGCCGTTCAATCTCTCGACGAAGCCATTCCTTATTACGAAAACGTCCTCGGCCTCACCTGCGAGGGCCGTGAAGAAGTGGAATCGCAAAAAGTCCGCACCGCGTTCTTCGCTGCGGGCGATGTGCATCTCGAACTGCTCGAACCGACCTCGCCGGACAGCCCGATCGCCAAGTTTCTCGAAAAAAATCCCTCCGGCGGTATCCACCACATCGCCTTTGCTACCGATGACATCCTCGGCCAGCTCACCCAAGCCAAGGACAAGGGCGCGAAGCTGATCCACGAAGTCCCCTTCGAGGGCGCTGGCGAGAAACTCGTCGCTTTCCTTCACCCGAAGTCCACGTTCGGTGTGCTCACTGAATTCTGCCAGCCCATTTCCGCTCACTGATTCCTCTCCACCTCCACTTCATCACCCACCATGGCCATCGACCCCATCCTGCTAGAAGGACTCAAGCATCGCCGCGAGGAAGCACTCGTCGGCGGCGGCATCGACCGCATCGAGAAACGCCACGAAAAAGGCCTGCTCTCCGCCCGCGAACGACTCACCGCATTTTTTGACGCTGGCCATTTCATCGAGTTCGGCATGCACGCCCACCACTCGTGCATCAACTTCGGCTTGGAAAAACGCAAGATGCCCGGTGACGGCGTGGTTTGCGCCACCGGCTACGTCGAGGGCCGCCCAGTCGCCGCTTACGCTCAGGACTTCACCGTCGGCGGCGGCGCGGTCGGCGCGATCCATGCGAAGAAAATTTGCGACCTTCTCGACTTCGCGATCAAGGCGGGAATCCCGATCGTCGGCATCAACGATTCCGGCGGCGCACGCATTCAAGAAGGCATCGAGGCACTTTCCGGCTACGGCCAAATTTTCTTCCGCAACGTGCTCGCATCCGGCGTGATCCCGCAAATCTCGATCATCGCTGGCCCCTGCGCTGGCGGTGCCGCCTACTCGCCTGCGCTCACCGATTTCATCATCATGACGCGGCAAAACGCGAACATGTTCATCTGCGGCCCGGATGTCATCAAGGCCGCCACCGGCCAAAGCGCCTCGCTCGACCAGTTCGCCTCCGCAAACGCGCACGCCAGCATTTCTGGAAACATCCACCTCATCGCTGAGGACGACGAACACGCGATCCAGCTCTCGAAGCGCCTGCTCGACTACCTGCCCTCGAACAATCTCGGCGATCCGCCGCACAAGATGAACGACCAGATTCCATTCTTGGAAGATCCGGTCATGAACGAGATCATCCCCGCTGATCCGAAGCACCCGCTCGATATGCAAAAAGTCATCGAGCGCCTTGTCGATCCCGGTTCGTGGTTTGAAATCCAGCCAGATTACGCGCCGAACATGCTCACTGGCTTCGCCAAACTCGAAAATCTCGTCATCGGCATCGTCGGCAATCAACCGATGGTCAAAGCGGGCTGCATCGATATCGATTCGTCCGATAAAGCCGCGCGCTTCATCCGCGTGTGCAACATTTACTCGATCCCGGTGCTCTCGCTGGTGGACGTGCCCGGCTTCATGCCCGGCCTCGCCCAAGAACGCGGCGGCATCATCCGCCACGGCGCGAAAATGCTCTTCGCCTGGGCCTCCGGCACCGTTCCCAAAATCACGCTCATCTGCCGCAAGGCCTACGGCGGTGCGTACCTCGCGATGTGCTCCAGCGATATGGGCGCGGATTTTGTCTTCGCCTGGCCCACCGCCGAAATCGCCGTGATGGGCGCTCAGGGCGCGATGAAAGTGCTCTACAAAAAAGAAATCGAAGAGGCCGAGGACCCCGCCGCTTTGGAGCTGGAGCTGCGCAAAGCCTACTCCGAGAAATTCGCCTCTCCGTATCAAGCCGCATCTAACGGCATGATCACCGACGTGATCGACCCTGCCGTCTCACGCAGCACGCTCGCCCTCGCCTTCCGCGGCATCATGGGCAAACACGAAACTCGCCCACCCAAAAAACACGGCAACATCCCGCTCTAATCGCCCATGCAACTCTTCAGCCTGCTCGCCGCCACCGAGGACGCGGCGCACTCCCACTCCTTTTTCGATGCCCTGCCGCATCTCGCAGGCATGCTCGTGGTGCTCGCCACCCTCGCCTTTCTCTGGGGAATCTGCGCCCTCACCGCCACCATCATCAAGCTGCTCATCGGAGATAAAAAAACCACCGTTTCCGAATCGACTGTCATCCCCGCCGCTGTGGTCGCTTCTCCCGCTCCTGTCACCGCTCCTGCACCCGAGCCTGTGGACACCCGCATCGCTCCGGAAATCGTCGCCGTCATCGCCGCCGCCGTCGCTTCCATCACTGGCCAACAACCCGTTCGCATCATCTCGATCAAACCCAGCAACACCAGTTGGGAACGAGCGGGTCGCCAAGCTGTTCTCACCTCACACCGCATCCGCTAACCAGAATACCGCCATGGAAAACCTCCGCATCACCGTCGATGGAAAAACCTACGATGTCGTCGTCGAAAAAATCGGCTCGGACACCGCAGTCACACCCGCCCCGGCCCCAATCGTTCACGCCGCTCCCGCTCGTGCCGCTGCGCCAGCCCCAGCGCCCGC
>JBGSLX010000227.1:0-3495 GCA_041740475.1 Akkermansiaceae bacterium
AATAGGAACAACGAAAAGCTCGAAATCTACGAAAGCAGAATGAAGAAATAGGTAACGGAAATTCACTGGCTTGGGCATCAACCACTCTGCTTCAACTCATTCTTTTTTAGTCAATTTCGTCCATTTCGTTGTCTCTATATCTGGATTTGGGTTTGCACCCACATTTTGTGAAATGACGTTATGGCAAAGTGGCTTCGCATTGGCAGAAGCTGGGCCGCGAGGGCGCGACCCAGAACACGCGAGGGCGCGTGTGCTCCCCTTCACTCAGCGCAGTTGGCGATTGTTTTCGTGGCGGAGATCGCGTGCAGCTCCTAGGAAAACGGCGTCTTCGCCGATGTTCACGGCGAGGTCACCGACGCGTTCGAGTGAGCGGATGATCAGAATGAGATGTAGGTAATCTTGGCAGCGGCCGCTGCGTTGTTCGATGCGAGCGCCAAAAGTCGCGGTGGCCTCGTGATACATGCGGTCGAGGTCTTTATCCCGCAGGTGCAGCGCGGCTCCGAGGGTGACATTTTGATCGCTGTAGGCCGTGATCGAATCGCGCAATAAATGATCGGCGAGCGTGTAAAGCGGCTCGATCAGCGTGGTGTCTTGGAGTTCTTGGCCAGCGCTGATTTTTTTGGCGCGCCTGGCGATGCTGGTGGCGTGATCGGCCACGCGTTCCAAGTTCATCGAAATTTTCATCGAGGAAACCACGAGTCGCAGATCCGTCGCCATCGGGTGGAAACGGACGAGGATTTCCATGCCGAGTTGGTCGATGTGGCGCTCGTGCTCGTCCACTTCGTCGTCATCGGCGATGACTGCGTTGGCGAGTTCGATATTGCGCTCAAGCAGCGAGCGGACGGCGCGTTCTAAGTTGTGGCGGGCTTTTCCGGCCATCGCGACAACTTCAGCGCGCATTGCTGCGATGGATTGGTCAAAATCTTGGCTAATATGGGGAGTTTGCATAAGGGTGATACTTCAAGAATACAGTCGGTGATGTAGGGATAAATAGGCACGCCTTGCCCATGCGGTTGAGTTCTGTGTTTGTGGCAGGCGTGACATCTGTTTCTTGAAGTATGGGGGGGCTTTCTTCTCTCAGCCAAATCGTCCGGTGATGTAATCCTCGGTGCGCTTTTCGCGCGGATTGGAGAAAATTTTCGTGGTGAGGTCATACTCGACCAGATCACCGAGGTAGAACAACGCTGTGCGGTCGGAAACACGGGATGCCTGCTGCATGTTATGCGTCACGATCACGATCGTGTAGTTCTCCTTGAGAGCGAGAATCAGCTCTTCGACACGGGCGGTGGCGATGGGATCGAGCGCGGAGCAGGGCTCGTCCATGAGGATGATTTCCGGGTCCACCGCGCAAGTGCGAGCGATGCATAGCCGCTGCTGTTGGCCGCCGGAAAGTCCGTATGCACTCTCGTTTAGGCGGTCTTTCACCTCGTCCCAAAGTGCTGAGCCACGCAGCGCTTTTTCGACAATTTCATCGAGCACCGCTTTCCGGCGTTCACCGAGGATGCGCGGTCCGTAGGCGACGTTTTCGTAAATGCTTCGTGGGAACGGATTGGATTTTTGAAAAACCATCCCGACACGGCGGCGGAGTTCGACCGCATCGATCTCGGGGCTGTGGATTTCGATGCCGTCGATCCAGATGCCGCCCCGGCTGACGCGTGCGCCGGGGATGAAGTCGTTCATGCGATTGAAGCAGCGCAGCAATGTGGACTTGCCGCAGCCGGATGGGCCGATAAAGGCGGTGATTTCGTTGCGCGTGATCTCTAAGCTCAGGTTCTTCAGCGACACGGTTTTGCCATAACTGAAATCCATCTCGCGGACTTCAATGACAGTAGGCAATGGGCTGGTGCTGGCGGCGGTCATTTCAACTGAAGCGGCCGGTGATGTAGGCCTCGGTTTCAGGGTGAGCTGGGTTTTGGAACACTTGCATGGTCTCGCCATACTCGATGAGCTTGCCCATGTAGAGAAAGGCGGTGCGGTGCGAGCAGCGGGTGGCCTGCTCCATGTTGTGGGTGACGATGACGATGGTGTATTGCTTGCTGAGCTCGGTGATCAGCTCCTCGATTTTCAGCGTCGCGAGCGGATCGAGCGCGGCGCACGGCTCGTCCATCAAGAGAATCTCGGGCTGGTTGGCGATGGCGCGGGCGATGCAAAGCCGCTGCTGCTGACCGCCGGATAGGCCGAATGCGGAGTCGTGCAGGCGGTCCTTGACCTCGTCCCAGAGCGCGGCGGCTTTCAGTGAGCGCTCGACGGTTCCATCGAGCTCCGATTTTTTCGAGCGCCCCGCCACCCGCAGGCTGAAGATCACGTTTTCGTAAATCGACTTGGCGAAGGGATTGTATTTCTGGAACACCATGCCGACTCGCTTGCGCAGGGAAATGACCTCCACGGTGGGGTCGTAAAGGCTGGTGCCGTTGAGCCGGATGTCGCCCTCGTGCCGCACGCCATCGATCAGGTCGTTCATGCGGTTCATGTTCCGCAACAAGGTGGACTTGCCGCAGCCGGATGGGCCGATCAAAGCGGTGACGTGATGCTCCGGGATCGCCATATCGATGCCGTGCAACGCCTGCTTCTCACCGTAGTGGAAACTGAAATTTTCCACGCGGATAAAGTCGTGACGGGATGCTGGAGCGGAAGCGGTCATTTTAGAAACTGCTGACGGCGAAGCGTTTCTTGAGGCGATTGCGGATGATGATGGCGGTGAGATTCAAGGTCACCACCACGATGATGAGCAGCAGGGCGGTGGCATACACCATCGGCTTGGCGGCCTCCGCATCGGGCGATTGGAAGCCAAGGTCATAAATGTGGAAACCGAGGTGCATGAATTTCCGCTCCGGATGGATAAAAGGCGCGATGTCATCGATTGGCAAAGTGGGCGCGAGTTTCACCACACCTACCAGCATCAGCGGGGCCACCTCGCCCGCGCCACGAGCCATCGCCAGAATCACCCCGGTCAGGATGCCGGGCAGCGAAGCGGGAAGCACCACGCGCTGGATCGTCTGCCATTTGGAAGCACCGCATGCGAGCGCCGCTTCACGCACGCCGCGCGGCACGGCCGAGAGCGCTTCTTCGGTGGCGACGATGACCACCGGCAGCGTGAGGAGTGCCAGCGTGAGCGAGGCCCAGAGAATGCCTGGCGTGCCGTAAGTGGGAGTCGGCAGCTTGTCCGCGAAAAACGTGCGGTCGATGCCGCCGCCCACCGCGTAAACGAAAAACGCCAGTCCGAAGACGCCGAAAACGATGGATGGCACACCCGCGAGGTTGTTCACCGAGATGCGGACGATGCGGACCATCAGACCTTGTTTGGCGTATTCTCGCAGGTAAATCGCCGCGATCACGCCGAACGGGGTGACGAATAAACTCATCACCAGCGTCATCACCACGGTGCCGAAAATCGCAGGAAAGACGCCGCCTTCGGTGTTTGCCTCACGCGGATCTTGCGACAGGAAATTCCACACCCGATGCGCCATTTCGCCGATGCGGTCGAAGAATCCCGCG
>JBGSLX010000228.1:0-4057 GCA_041740475.1 Akkermansiaceae bacterium
ATCCCGCTGAGTTCCAAGACGCCTTGGCCGCGTGGTTCGCAAAACACGGCAAGGACTACCCGTGGCGGCGCACGCATAATCCTTACGAAATCCTCGTCTCGGAAGTGATGCTCCAGCAGACGCAAATCACCACCGTACTCGGAAAAGGCTACTACACGCGCTTCCTCAGCACTTTTCCCACCGCAGAAAACCTCGCCTCCGCCGACGATGCGAGTTTGCTGAAAGCTTGGGAAGGACTCGGCTACTACCGCCGCGCCAGAATGCTGCGAGATACCGCGCGCGCCCTGATCGCTGAACACGGCGGCATTTTTCCGCATGAAACAGCCGCGCTGATGACTCTGCCGGGCATCGGCCGCTACACGGCGGGTGCGCTGCGTGCCTTCGCTATCGGCCTGCCCGCGGTGCTCGTGGACGGAAACGTCAGCCGCGTTCTCTCACGCATCATGGATTTCTCCCAAGCCGTGGATGAAAGCTCCGGCCAGCGCCAAATCTGGGCCTGGGCGGAAGCGCTCGCGGATTCCGAGCGTCCACGGATCTATCATGCGGCCTTGATGGAACTCGGCCAAACCATCTGCCGACCCGGCATCCCCGATTGCATGGCCTGTCCGGTCTCGCGATTTTGCAAAACTCAGCACCCGTCTGAACTCCCGCTGAAAACCCGCAAAACCGCCATCACCTCCATCGAAGAACACGCGCTATGGCTGCGCGATGCCGCTGGCCGCCTACTGCTGCACCACGAAGCCGGGAAACGGCGCACCGGATTGTGGAAACTTCCGCTCCGCACTCAGGCCGAACTCGCCAGTTTGCCGACTCTCACCACGCACCGCTACGCCATCACTCGCTACCGCGTGACCTTGCAGGTTTACGACGGAAATGCCGTGGAAACTGAGTTTTCCCCCGCACTAGGCGACTCATGGGTCGAACCAGCCTCGATCCAGTCACTCGCGATGGCCGCGCCGTTCCGTCGCGTGGTCGAGCAATTGTTAAAAGATTGCTCCGAGTCCATGTGACGCCAGCAGCCACTCCTCCCTGCGCTCTTGCGCATCGTGCGTTTCCCGCGTTTGATCCATCACATGCCTACTGTTGCCATCGTCGGACGCCCGAATGTCGGGAAATCCGCGCTCTTCAACCGCCTCGCCGGGCGGAAAATCGCCATCGTCCATGACCAACCGGGCGTCACTCGCGACCGCATCGCAGCGCCTTCCAAGGCCACTCAGACGCGCTGCACCCTCATCGACACCGGCGGAATCGGCGGAAACATCGACGACGGCTTCGATGCTCAAGTCACCATCGAAGCAGACATCGCCATGGATACTGCGGATTTGATCCTGTTCGTGGTGGACGCGCACGATGGCCTCACCGCTACCGACCAAGCGCTGGCGCAAAAGCTCCGCAAAGCCAAGCCGCCCGTTTTGCTGGTGCTCAACAAGGTCGATGACCCAAAACACGAGTCGGCGTTCTCGGATTTCACCCGCCTTGGATTTTCTAGCAGCGTCTTCGTTTCCGCCGAGCACGGGCGCAACTTCGGCCAGCTCTGCGATGAAATCGACAAGGTCATCGCCCCGCTCGTCGCAGAAACCGAAGCGGAAGCCGAGCAGGCGGAAAGCGTCGGCATCAAGCTCGCCATCGTCGGCAAGCCAAACGCGGGCAAGTCCTCCCTCGTCAATGCCATCCTCAAAAGCGAGCGCACCATCGTCTCAGAAATCGCAGGCACCACGCGCGACGCAGTGGACCTGCCATACACCTTCGAGGGCGAGAAATTCACACTCATCGATACCGCTGGCCTGCGCCCACGCGGCAAGCGCGACAACTCAGTGGAAGTTTTTTCCGCCATGCGTACCGAGAAAGCCATCCGCCGCTCGGACCTCTGCGTGCTGGTGATCGACCTCGCAGGAGGCATCACCGCGATGGATCGCAAGATCGCCCAAACCATTCTGGAGGAGAAAAAACCGTGCCTCATCGTTTTGAACAAATTCGATCTCTATCATCCGGGAGCCTCACGCACCGCCCGGCTGGAAGAAGCGAGCGAACACGTGCGCAAGGAGTTGTTTTTCCTGCATTACGCACCTTACGTCGCGTGTTCCGCCAAAACTGGCGGCTCAGTGGAGCACGTGCTCAAGGAGGCATTGAAAGTCCGCAAGGGCGCTCAAAACATTCCCGGCACCGGCCAGCTCAATCGCATCCTGCAAGCCGCGTTTGAGCAAAACCCGCCGCCCGTGGACAGCCGTCACAAGAAGCGCCTCAAGCTCTACTACGCCACCGCCGCGACCAATGAGAAATACAGCGTGATCCCCGTGCCGACGATCGTGCTCTTCGTCAATGACAAGCGCCTTTGCGCAACCAGCTACGAAGCGTATCTCACCAACCGCTACCGCGCCGCGCATCCCGCCCCAGGCATTCCCATCATTTTCTCAGTCCGCTCACGCTCCCGCCGCGAGTGGGATCCACCGAAAAAACCACAAGGCCACTGAAGCCAACATCCCCCAAACCAATATGTCACCTCGCAAATTGCTGATCATTTCCCTGCTCATCACTCTGCCACTCGCTGCCGAAACACGGCCATGGCGCAACGCCGACGGCACGAAGTCCATCGATGGACTCTACCTCAAGCACGATGCCTCTGGCGTCACCATCCGCCGGGACGACCAACGTGAACTCACGATCCCACTCGATAAGCTCCATCCAGACTGCCAAGCGTGGCTCAAAGCACTAAGCGCTCCGGCGAAAGAGGAACCGCCCAATGGAAGCACAGTTTTCGACAAGCTCGTATTTGGCGACACCCGGGAAGAAGTTTACGCCAAACTCAAAACAAGCCAGTTCGTCGAGGCCACGCTGCCGGAAGTCATGCTCGCACGCACCGGCTTGGATGGCTTTTTTAAGACGCGCAAACAAATCGGCGAGTTAGATGCAACTTTGGACTTCGATTGGACCGAAGAAGGCACCCTCAAAGAGATCACCATCCATTCCACAAGAACCAAGGCGGATGAACTCGAGTCCAAGCTGCTACCTTGCTGGAAAGAATGCATCGAGCTTCTCACCAAGCTACACGGCCAGCCGATCAGCGCGAACCCCCCAGTTAGTGCTTTCGCGAATCGAAGACGGCTCCATGTCCGCCACCCACCTCTGGAAACTCGAAGAACGCGGCACCGCCATGCTCGGCGCCGCCCACATGGACGGCTCATTCCAAATCGCCATCCGTTACACCACCGAGGACATCAAGCCCGTGATCATTCCCGCGAAGTCCGCCAATCGCTGAACAACTCATGGACGCTTCGGTTCTTTATAAAAAGCCTGTCTCTTGAATCTCGGTTCTGCTGTTTGAGCCCACAATTCCCTGCCTCAAATCCCGCAGACTCCATAGCATTCCCTTCGCCGCTTCTGCGTTTCCACGCATCTTTCGCGCACCGCTTTTTCGTTTCGGTCCAAAGCGTTCGCGGCATTGCTCGAAGAAGCCATCGACAAACTCCCGACTTCCAATCACCGCGCCATCGCTGAAATAGCGCACTTTCAATCTCAGCATCTTGCTCAACGCCACGTTTTTCCCAGTCGCGAGTCGCTCGGTCTCAGAAATCACCTGTTGAGATTTGATGCCTTTTTTCACCACCTTCGTGACTCGCTCGCCCTGTTCGTTAATTACTTCCGTGGTTTTCTCCTCACCTTCTGTGAACAATAGCATGCGGTATTCCTTGGAAATTTTTCCCGCCCAATGCCGCGCATCCGCTTCCAAGCCTTTGTCTGCCATGATCGCTCGCACGAGGCCCGATTTGGCTTTGGTCCCGCTTTTTCCGGTGGCTCCCATCGCCTCGCCATAACTGCTCCATCGATACTCCGCAGGATCAGCGACCATGCCAGCTCGCACCGGATTGAGATCGATATACGCTGCAATGGTTTTGGAGGCCTGCCCGTCCTGAACGATCACGCTCTTGAACGTCTCTTCCCAAAGGTTTCCGCGACGTTTTGTCCGCGTGTTGTGCCAACGAGTGAAACGCTGGAGCAAAGTTTTCATAAACTCACTCAAATCATGCATGCGGTAGGTGAATCGCTCATGGATCCGCTG
>JBGSLX010000229.1:0-5209 GCA_041740475.1 Akkermansiaceae bacterium
AAGTGGGTCGAGCGTTCTAGCAGACGCGAATGGATGTAGAAAATGTCTCCCGGAAATGCTTCGCGTCCGGGCGGTCGGCGCAGCAGCAGGGAGAGTTCACGGTAGGCGCGGGCGTGTTGGGTGAGATCGTCATACACGATCAAAACGTCGTGTCCTGCCTCCATGAAATGCTCCGCAATGCTGGTCGCTGCGTAAGGCGCGATGTAGGCGAGGCCGGGCGGATCGTTGCCCTCGGTCACGACCACGACCGTATAATCCAGCGCACCCTGCTCGCGCAGGATCGCCACGGCTTTCGCCACCGAAGCCGCGCGCTGGCCGATGGCACAATACACACAGAGCACATCTTTTCCCCGCTGGTTCAGGACCGTGTCGAGCGCGATGGCGGTCTTCCCTGTCTGTCGGTCGCCGAGAATCAATTCGCGCTGACCTCGCCCCACGGGGATGAGCGCATCAATCACTTTGAGACCGGTTTGCAGCGGCACCGTGACCGGTGCCCGATCCATGATGGCAGCGGCCGGGCGTTCGATGGGCAGGCGTTTGTTAGATTGAATCGGCCCGCAACCATCGAGCGGACGGCCGAGAGGATCGATGACCCGTCCCAGTAAGCCCTCGCCGACAGCGACGTCCATGACACGGCCGGTGCGCTCGACCTGATCGCCCGCGTGCAAGTGTGAGTATTCGCCTAACAGCACGACACCCACTTCGTCCTCATCCACATTGAACGCGATACCGGAGACCCCACCGGGAAACTTCACCAACTCCTCAAACCCCACGCCGGGCAAACCGGACACACGGGCGATGCCGGTGGAAACGCTGGAAATCGTGCCAACCTCGTGTGGCGTAAGCTGCAGCGAGAAGGTTTCCCGCGCCCGGCTGATGCTGGCAAACGCGCGGTCGAAGACGTTAGAGAGATTTTCCGGTGTGGCGTTCATGGTTTGTTCTTTGCCTCCATGAGTTCACCGACGCCCTTCTCCAGCGACGCGAGGTAATCGGAAATACTCCACGCCATTTTCTGGCCATTCGCGGAGAGTTCGACGCCACTGACCAAGTCCGGTGCGGTCTCGAAGCGGATTGGAACTTCGGCCGAGAAGATTTCGTTGAGTGTCTTTTGAATGACTGCGCGTGGGTCATTTGGCAGGTCGAAGGCGCTGCGTATGAGTGCGGGTTCGGTCGCGGTCTTGAGAGCCTCGGCAAAAACGTGTTTTGACTCGCTGTTCAGCTCGCGCAAACGGTGGGTGAATACCTCTGCCATTCGTTCCTCAAGGTCGGTCGTGGCGAGATCGGTGAGGGCTTTCCGCGCGATGGCAAACACTTCGTCCTGCGCTCGGCGGGCGATGGCTTGGTTTTGGTTGCGCGCGTCGTTGGCCAGCGATTCCTGCCGCTTGGCGCTCATGGCGTCAGCGGCGTGGCGGGCTTCGTCGAGAAGTTTCAGACGTTCTGCGTTCGCTTCGACCGTCGCCTTGTCCAAGAGCGCAGCGCGTTGCTGATCGAACTCCTCGTTTTTCCGCTGGAAATCATCGCGCTCCTTGCCGGCAGCGGCCTGAGTGGCGTCCGCGTCCGCGAGTTCCTTGGCGATGCGTTTTTCCCGTGCATCGATGGCGTTGAGGATGGGCTTGTAGAGAAAGCGCTTCATCAACCATACGAGGATGAGGAAATTCAGCACCTGCGCGCCGACGGTGAACCAGTCGATGAGCATACCCTAGTTCCCCGCCGCACGGGCGATGGCTTGGTTCCAGAACGGGTTGGCGAAGATCAGGATCATCGACACTACGAAGCAGTAAATGGCGGTGGATTCGATCATCGCCAGACCGACGAAAAGCGTGCGGGTGATGGTGGCGGAGGCGTCGGGTTGTTGCGCCAGAGCGGTGAGTGCGGAGGCGACGGCCTTGCCCTCACCGATGGCTGGCATCATGCAGCCGATGCTGGTGGTGAAGCCTGCGGTGGCGATGGAGGCCACGGCGATGATTGTCATATTGTCCATGTCAGGTATCCGGTTTGGTTATTATGAGTTTGGCAGGCACGGGTTCGCGCCTGCTGGTGGCGGCGGCGATGTAAACTGCTGCCAGAATAGTGAAAATGTAGGCCTGCACCATGCCGGTCAGTAGCCCAAGCAGGGTCATGATGACCGGGAAAATGAACGGCGTGATGCTCAACAAAATGCCGATGATCATCGCTCCGCTCATCATGTTTCCAAACAAGCGAACGGCCAGCGCGAGGGTGCGGGAAACCTCGCTGATGACATTGAACGGCAGCATGATGAAGGTCGGCTCGATGTAGGATTTCAGATAGCCGCGCAGCCCTTGGCGCTCGATGCCAAACATCGGCACGGCGACCAAGACGCACAACGCGAGCGCCGCCGTTGTCGAAAGCGAACCAGTCGGCGGTTCGTAGCCGGGAATGACCGTGCAGAGTGCGGCGGTGGCGACGAAGAGGAACAGCGTGCCGAGAAAACCGAGGTATTTCTCAGGATGCCGCAGCCCGACCTCTTTGATCTGTTGTTGGATCCCGGTGACGATAATCTCTAACATATTCTGCCAACGCGAGCGGGTGTGTTCGCTGGTGAGCCTGCGGGTGATCAACATCGATCCCACGACGAGCAGCGCCATCAGGCACCAGGTGAAGACAAGGGTGGCGTTGAGTTTGAAGAACCCGTGTTGCCAGTAAATGATTTGGTCAGGAGTGAGGTTCATCGAGCACCTCCTTTGCTGGGATTTCGGTAAGGCGGGAGATTAGGATTCGTGCCGTGATCAATCCGAAGAGACACGCCACCCATCGCCGCCAGTCGTCTTGTCCCACGAAATAAAAACCCGCTATCACAAGGCCTAACCGCAGCAGCAGGCTGACAAAAAACCAGACTGCGGGCCGCGCAGACGCCATGCCCATACGGACGGTCCACCAAAGTCCGCCGAAGAAAATCGCGCCCAGCAAAAGCCCCGCGAATCCGGCCAGCATCAGTGTGGTTAGATCATGCATCGTCGTCCTCCTGTTCCTTGCGCATGGCTTCATCCTCCTTGGAAACCCAAACCCACGCGTTGAAGCATCCGAGAGACAACCCCGCCACTAACAGCACCAGCGTCCATGAACGGCCTCCGGGGTATTTTTGATCCAACCAGATTCCCAGTGCAGCGCCCAGCAGCGTAGGGACAACCACCGACCAACCGATCAGCCCCATCATCCCGAGACCCGACCAGACACCCGGCGAAGAATGGCGTCGTGCCTTGAGCTTGCGCGTGACTTTCGTCCCAACCTTGCTCCCAAGGGTCGATCCACTTTTCGGCGGAGTTTTTGGTTCTTCATTCATTTTGAAAGGTCGCAAAACGGCGTAGAAATCCGGTTTCGAGTTTGGCCATGACCGTGCGGGTGCTTTGTTCATGTTCGTCTAAAGTGAGAAATTCCTTCTCCACCTCTTCCCGCAAGTGGGCGAGATCCGTTCCGCTGATTGCCCGCCGCACCGACACCAGCACGTCCGCTCCAGTCTTCACCAACACGCCTTCGTCCACGGCCACGAACCTTTCCCCCTCCGCTTCCGATTCGTAGATCAGAATTCCCGGCGCGAGCGCCGCCACGCAATCGAGCCGGTTAGGCAGAAGCCCAAACGAGCCGTCGGACGTTTCCACGACCATGCGCGTCACGCCGGATTTCTCGGCGAAGATTTGAAAGGGAAGGAGCACCTTGAGATTCACTTTGACGTCCATTCTTAGTCAAACAGGGTGGTCGAGAAGCTTGAGCAGCTCCTTGGCGGCGGCTTGCGAGGAGGCTGGATTTTGACCAGTAACGAGATTGCCATCGACGACCACATAAGAACCCCCATCCGGCCCCTTCTCATAGAGTCCCCCGTTCGCGATGAGCATGTCTTCGATGAGAAATGGAACGATTTCCGTGAGGCCGACCCCCTCTTCCTCGGTGTTTGTAAAACCGGTCACGCGGCGACCTGAGACCAACGGCTGGCCGTCGGCTCTTTGCGTATGCTTGAAGACAGCCGGAGCGTGGCACACGGCGGCGAGTGGTCGATCTGCGGCGATGGATGTTTCGATGATGCGCTGGCTGTCCGCGTTTTCCGCAAGATCCCAAACCGGGCCATGCCCGCCGGGGAAAAAGATCGCATCAAAGCCGTCGGCATCGACTCCTGCCAAGCGGATCGTGTTCGCGAGAGCATGCTGTGCGGCTTCGTCTTTTTTGAAACGCTCAGTCGCCCCGGTTTGCGCATCTGGGACGTCACTTTGCGGATCGAGCGGCGGTTTCCCGCCCGCCGGTGAGGCCAGGGTGATTTCCGCTCCGGCATCGAGAAACACGTAGTATGGAGCTGCGAATTCCTCCAGCCAGTAGCCCGTCTTTTTGCCAGTGTCACCGAGCTTGTCATGCGAGGTGAGAATCATGAGTATCTTCATATTTTTGTATTTTGGTTTATGGTGTATGGCCGACACGGATCACGCGTTTGCCGAAATTTTCCCCATCTAACATGCCGATGAAGGCCGCTGGGGCCTGTTCCAAACCATCGACGATGTCCTCGCGGTAATGAATCTTCCCGGCCCTTAGCCACCCGTTCATCTCCTCGGAGAATTCCGGATAGAGCGGCGCGAAATCCTCGAAGATGATGAAGCCGCGCATGGTGATGCGTTTCCGCAAAATCTGGCCCATCAAGTAGCCCATTCGATCGGGTCCCTCAGGAAGGCAGGTCGCATTGTATTGCGAGACCAGACCGCACACCGGCACGCGCGCGCCAGTGTTGAGCTGAGGGAGAACCGCGTCGAAAACCTTCCCGCCGACACTCTCGAAATAGACATCGATCCCTCCGGGTGTTGCTGCGGCCAGCTCATCGCTAAAGTCGGGAGAATGATGATCCAGGCAAATGTCCAAGCGGAGAGTCTTGACCGCGTATTCGCATTTCTCCGCGCCACCTGCGATGCCGACCACCCTGCAACCATGGATTTTTCCGATCTGTCCGACCGTGGCACCGACTGGGCCGGTGGCGGCCGCAACGACCAGCGTTTCTCCCGCCTGCGGAACGCCAATCTTCGTGAGACCTGCCCACGCCGTGAATCCCGGCATGCCTGTGATGCCCAAAGCCCATGACGGATGATCGGGATCCATGCCGAGTGAAGTCACTCCCTCACCGTTCGATATGGCAAAATCCTGCCAACCATTCGCGCAAAGCACCCACTCTCCTTTCTTGAAATGATCGAGTTTGGAAACTTCCACCCGGGCGACG
>JBGSLX010000230.1:0-3242 GCA_041740475.1 Akkermansiaceae bacterium
CGCGTGAGCGGCTGGCAAACGCGCGCATGGCGGTGGATGCATTGAAACGCGGTGCGCTGCAACGCGATGGCGAGCGACTGCTGCGCGAGCCGAGCATGCGGCTGGATGGTTTGCGCGAGCGATTGAACAAGGCCGTCGCCAGTGAGCTAGACGACGCGAGTGTGCGGCTCAAAGAAATGCGTGTTCGTCACCGCGGGCAGCACCCACTGCGGGTGCTAGAGCGCCATGTCGAGCGACTGGCGAATTTCCGGCTGCGGCTGGAGCGCGATGGCAAAGAACGGATCGAACAAGGTGCGAAACGCATCGATCACATTCGCGGCCTGTTGCGTGCGCTGGGGCCGGAGTCTGCTTTTCAGCGTGGATTTTCGATCACGCTTGGCACCGATGGCCGGGTGATTCGGTCGGCGGCAGGACTCAAAGCGGGTGATCTGCTGCGCACGAAATTTGCCGAAGGCGAAACCACGAGCCGCGTGGTGGATTGATGAGGATCTGCATGCGGGTCACCGATCCGCCAAGCGACTTTCAATGCGCTGCAACAACTGCGCGGTGTGTGGCATCTCGACTCCCGCCGCCTGCCCGCGCCGCAGTGGTTCGCGCCACAGCGGGCCAATCTCGACCTCGCGGCCTTCCGTGTAGTCGATCATGCTGGAGGTGCGGTAGGCGGCCATCGGACGGGTGCGCTCGATGTTGAAGTCGATCAACTCGTCACTCAATCGATGGCCGAGCGCACGCCCAGCAGCGATCACTTCGGTCATCAAGGCGCGGATTTCGTCTTCCATGGCTTGGCTGGACAAAAGCAGGTCAGTCGTCACGCCGCCCTCGGCGATGGACAGGCCGTTGAAGGGAATGTTCCAAACGAGTTTCTCCCACTGTGCGGCTTCCAAATCCGGCACCGCAGCGCATGGAATGCCCGCAGACTTGAAACGGCGAGCCACTTCCGCCGCGCGACCTGCCACGCCGGGTCGCCACTCGCCGAGGGTGACGCGCCCGCCTGCGGTGTGCTTGATGTGTGCCGGAGAAATGCGGTTGATGCAGACAAAACATTGCCCGCCGAGAACGCGCTCCGGGCCGGTGATTTCGGCGATTTCCTCGCAGTTTCCCAAGCCGTTTTGCAGCGTCAGCACCTGCGTCGCTGGATGCAGCAAGGGCGGCAAAACCGAGCCAAGCTGGCCATTCGCAGTCGCTTTCCATGCGACGATCACCAGATCGACAGGGCCGATTTCTGAGGCGGTCCGCTCGACTTGAATGGGCTTCAAATGAAAGTCGCCATGCACGCTTTCGGCAATGAGGCCGGTGTGTTTGAGCGTGTCAAAATCGGAGCGGGCCAGAAATTTCACATCTCCACCAGCCGCCGCAAGCCGACCGCCGTAATACAAGCCAATCGCCCCGGAACCGACGACCGCTACGCTTTTGAAATTCCACTGCATGGAAATCAATCGACCACCTACCGCAGAAGCTGGCAAGCGTGTGCGTTGCTTCTTTTCCGCACGCAAATGCCCCCTTGCTACGATGGCAGTTTCTGGGTTAGCAGCTCACTGCAATGCGTTTTCAACCATCGGCAAGAACGCGCCGTTTAGCCATTCACCCCAACCCATCATGCCCAAAGTCCGCCTAGCAGGAACCGTCCGTAGCGAGCGCGATCCCAATCGGGAAGTCCGCGCCCGTCTGCTCTACAGCCTTTTCAGCCGCGGCTGGGACATCTCAAATTCCAATGGCGACGAGCGCATCACGCTGTGCAACATTGAGCGGAAAATCATCGAGGCCGATGCCTTCGTCTTCACGCCGGGCGCCACGCTCGAAGATTTGTTCAAGGCCATTTCCATCTTTGTCGGTTACCAAACGCTGGACCGCTACCTGAGCGCCAAGCCGACCGTGCTGCTCAATACGGACCATTCATGGGACGGCTTGTTTTCGCTGCTCACGCATTTGAATCGGCTCGGCGCGGTGATGCAAAAACCCGAAGACTACTTGCTCAGCGCCGTATCGCCGGAACACGTGCTGGAACTGTTCGAAAGATCGCGGTTGCACGGCACGCCGGTGGTGGAGAGGACGATTTTCCCGGTGCCGGATTTGGTATCTTACGAGACGCCGCCGCCAGCCGGACATCTCGGCAACGTCTGCGTCTTCTGCTCGGCCTCGCTGAACCAGCCTGAGCTTTTGAGAGAAGGATATGAATTTGGCAAAAGTCTCGCCGTCGCTGGGCTGGGCTGTGTTTCCGGCGCGGGAAGTTCTGGCATCATGGGTGAGGTGGTGCGCGGCTCAGTGGAGGCGGGCGGCTGGACGGGCGGCTCGAACGTGCCTCACATCATCAAACTCGAAGGATTGCCCGAGGGGCTGTCGAGCTTTTGGCTGCGGCCGGACATTTACACCCGCATGGAAGTCATGATCGAGCGCTCAGACGCGTTTGTGATTTTGCCGGGCGGCTCTGGCACGGTGCAGGAAATGATCGCGCTGATGATTTTCAAACATCAGCGTCAGGCCACCGTCGGCAAGCCGGTGGTGGTTTACAATCGGCTGGATGAAGCGGGCAATGGTTTCTGGACGCCGCTCATCAAGCTGCTGGATCAGTGGTGTTACGACGGCGAATTTGTGGTGGTGGAGGAGTTTGAAAACCTCCTGCCCACGGTGCAGAAACTGATGAATCCCGCGAGTGCGCTGGAGAACTGACGACAATGTCAGAAATCAAAGATCGCCTGCGAGCCATCATCTTCTATTTGGCTCACTTCTTGTCCTTCTCGCAGACCCGCCGCGGCGAAACGGATCAAGCGGCCAATGAGCGCTTCGGTGGTGGTCGATGTCGCGCTGGAACGCAAAGGCTCACGGCCTAGTAGAAGTTGAATGACGGCTCCGTCCAAAAAATGAACCTTCCACGCCAATTCTTCGCTGGTGACGGTGGGTAAAGATTTGGCCAACACCCGAATGAGGCGGCTTTCCGCATTGAGCAGCAGTTGCTGGGCTGCGGGCGGCAAGGTTTCGCAAGGGAGCGCAAGCATCTTGCCGAGCAGCTTGTGCAGCATGGACTCCGAAAGAGCGGTCTTCTTGCCGCTGCTCTGAAGCGGGCGCAGGTAAGCATCGCAAATTTCTTCGAGCGGAGGGAATTTCCCAGCCCATTTCCGTTCCACCATTTCCAAGCGTAGCAGGCGCTCTTCGTGGATCGGGTTCAAATAGTGGTGGATCAAAAGGTCGATCATCTCCTCGCGAGTGCCGAAGTGATAATTCAACGCGGCCACATTGGCCTCGGC
>JBGSLX010000231.1:0-2894 GCA_041740475.1 Akkermansiaceae bacterium
CCAGGCCTCATGGACGACATCGCCCAGCAGGTTTTTCTCGAGTTCATGGCCAATGAATCCAAGTGGGATCTCAGCATCTATGCTCGCCCGCTCCTCGCCACCATGACCCGGCACGTCGCCATGCGGTTGTGGAGTGAGCGCACACGGCAGCAACCGGACGTGGTGCAAAAACTTGCGGATCACATCCGGTCATTGGCAGAAGAACGGGAAACACCGCCGCGCTACGAAGAGGAGATTTGCGTGCTGCGCTTGTGCCTGCAAAAGCTGCCGGAAAGAAGCCACGAACTATTGGGGCTTTATTATTACGACGAAATCGGCACGGCGGCGGTTGCCCAGCAGGTCAACATGAAGCCCGAAACCGTCTGCCGTGCTCTCTCCCGCGTGCGGGGAAAATTGCGCGAATGCATCCAGCAAGCCATGAACCAGAAAGGTCAGACCCATGTTTGATCCAGACATCTTGATTCAGCAATATCTCGAAGGCACACTCAACGAGGCCGAGGCAGGTCAATTGCTTGAGTTGATTCATGCGCAGCCAGAACTGGGCGAAAAACTGCTCCAGCACTTGGAGATGGACGCCATGCTCCGCGCCACCAAGCCACCAGCCGCCCACCACATCAGCCGGCGCACCGTGTCGCAAAAGCGCCATTTCATCTTCGCAAGCGTGGCTGCGCTGGCGGCCTGCATCACTCTGCTCGCCGCTTGGATCTTGAGGGTGGGGCCGAAACCGGATGAAGAAAATGCCACCGCTTTTGTCGCCGTGTTCACCCGTGGTGTGGACCTCGAATAGGAGTCCGCCGCTATCACGCCCGGCGCGCCACTCTCGCCCGGGCTGCTGAAATTGAAGTCCGGCATTGCGCAGATCGAGTTTTACCAAGGTGCCCGCGTCGCCATCGAAGGCCCTGCGGAGTTTGAACTCGTCTCCAGCGGCGAGGCCACCTGCACCCGCGGCAAACTAAAGGCGGAAGTGCCACCGCAGGCCAAGGGCTTCCGCATCAACACCCCCCAGGGCAGCATCGTCGATCTCGGCACCGAATTCGGTCTCGATGTGAATGCCACCCACCCCGAAGTCCATGTGTTCAATGGCACAGTAGAGCTGCATAAGGTCAGCGAGCCAGTGAAGTTGGTAAAGGGGGGCCAGGCCATGTCTTTTGCCGCTGGCTCAAAGCTCATCACCGCAAATCTATCGCACTTCGCCTCGCTGAAAGAAATTGACGCCCGCGCAGCCTTGTCGGATCGGTCACACTTCCGGAAATGGCAGGCACAATCTGCCAAAATGAAGTCGGATCCGAGTTTGAAATACCATTTCGATTTCCAAGACGGCGAAACTGCCCGCACGCTGCGCAATCGTGCCGCGCAGGGCAGAGACGGCAGCATCGTTGGCACTTCATGGACCGAGGGGCGCTGGCCCGGAAAACGCGCGCTCGAATTTCGCAACGTCAGCGACCGGGTGCGGCTGAGTGTTCCCGGCAAGACCCAAGCACTCACCATGGCAATGTCCGTGCGCGTCAACGGTCTCCACCGCCCGCGCAGCGCTCTCTTCATGTCCGATGGCTGGCAGAATCGCAAAATCCACTGGCAGATTTTTGATGATGGCAGAATCCGCCTTGGGGTGGCGAGTTCGGGCAGCCAAGGGGATCACTACGATTCGCCGATCTATTTCACGCCCGAGCGATTCGGTAGCTGGGTGCATCTCGCTGTGGTATTCGATTCTGCGGCACTAGAAGTCCGCCACTTCGCCAATGGCACGCTGCTCGCAACCCTGCCCATGCGAGACAGTTCGCCGCTTAACATCGGCATTGCTGAACTCGGGAACTCGGTCAAATCCACCTCCGCTAGCGAGATCTTCAACATCCGCCAACTCAGCGGCGCAATCGATGAGTTCGCACTCTGGGACCGCGCGCTCAGCGATGCCGAGATCGCCGCGTTCGCGCAATGATTCGCATAGATGCCACACCAAAAAAATCTCCTCTAAGCAGACAAACCTAACGAAATACATCATGAAAAACCGTAATACAAACATCAGGGGCATCACTAGCCTTTCATCACCGTGGCTGGGCGCTTGCTCCATCGCGGTCTGCCTCCTCACCGTCGGGCAAGCCTCGGCGCAACTAACGTGGACTGGTGCCACCAGCACCGCTTGGAACGAGAGCGGCAACTGGGTTGACACCGCCACTCTGGCTATTCCCAGCATCCCAGCCGACGGAGGCGCACTCAATTTCGGCGGCCCAACTTATCCCAGCCCGGTCAATCAGCCCACCAACAACGACATCGTCGGACTGACCACCGGAGACATCAATTTCCTCAACAACGGTGTGGCACCCCAAAGCGGCGGATTCACGCTTGGCACACTTGGCACACTTGGCCAAAGCATCACCCTCGGCGGTAACATCACCACATCGATATCTGGAGGAGCAGCAAATCAGGCTTTCACGGATACGATTAACCTAAATCTAGCGCTAGACGCTTCACGGACTATCACCACCAACAGTGCAAATGGCAGCCGAAGCCACAATATCAACATCATCGGCGTGGTCAGTGAAGAGAGTCCAGACTTAGGCCTGACCAAGAGCGGGGGTGGAACTCTCGGTCTTGCCAATGTAGCCAATAGTTTCTCCGGGGATATGACCATCACAGCAGGCACCGTTAACGTGATTTCACTCTAGCCCTCCGGCAACAACAGCTCGATCGGAAAAGGTAGTGTCATCAACCTAAGCGGTACAATCTTTTTTGGCGGTATCACCAACGGTATGGATACGGTCCCCGCGACAGCCCCCACAGGCCCGATTGACCGCGCCATCAACCTCTCGGCCAGCGCTGCGATCACCATCAATACCTTGGGTAATTTTACCTTCAGCGGAACCTTCACCAACACCACCGCGACCTCGAAAACGCTT
>JBGSLX010000232.1:0-2916 GCA_041740475.1 Akkermansiaceae bacterium
CACGAACTCGGCAACGTCGATCCCGTCCGCGATATCGAAATCATCAATTCCGAGCTGATCCTTGCCGACATAGCAGCGCTCGAAAAACGCCGCAACACCCGCGAGAAAAAAGCCAAAGGCGGCGACAAGGAAGCGAAGAAAGAGGTCGAGCTGATCGACGTCATCATGCCGCATCTCGATCAGGGAAAACCTGCGCTCACCATCCCGTTCAGCGATGACGACGCGGCCATTGTGAAGGAATTTTTCCTGCTTTCCTCCAAACGCACGATCTACGCCTGCAACGTCGCCGAAGACGAACTCGCGACCACCACGGAAAATCCCGACTCCAATCCGCTCGTTGCCAAGGTCCGCAAGTTCGCCGCCGAACAAAGCGGCTCCGAGGCCGTAGTGATTTCCGCCCGCATCGAGGAAGAACTCAGCGAGCTCGCGCCGGAAGAATCCGCCGAGTTTCTCAAGGACATGGGCGTTTCGGACTCCGGCGTTTCCGCGCTGATCCGCGCCGATTATCACCTGCTCGGCCTCCGCACTTACCTCACTACCGGCGTGCAAGAAACCCGCGCCTGGACGATCCACGAGGGCGATAAAGCTCCCGCCGCCGCCGGCGTGATTCACACCGACTTCGAGCGCGGATTCATCGCGGCGGAAGTCGTGCACTACGATGACCTCGTATCTCTCGGCACCAAGAACGCCGCGAAAGAAGCCGGCAAACTCCGCATCGAAGGCAAGGAATACATCGTCAAAGACGGCGATGTGATCGAGTTCCGTTTCAACGTCAGCAAGTAGGAGTGATGCATCATCTCAAGCCTCGCCAGAATCTAAAAGCACTCTCGCTTCGAGTTCTGCCGAAATCCTGAACGATGCCAACTCGCGGAGTTCACGAATCATAGTCGCGACACTTTCTACCAAACCCATACGCTTACCAACGCTGGCAACTCCAAGAACGCCAATCGCGGTCAAACCCGCACGCTTCGCTGCCGCGCGTCCTCGTTTTTCATCGATCAACAAGAAATCGGCACCCAGCTCTACGGCCAAAGCGATTGCCTCGCTTTCTCCCGCATCCAATTCGTTGCGAAGATCTGCTACCAACAGATAATTCCGAACGCTCATCGTTCTAACCCATGAGGGTAAAACCATATGAGAAACCGATAGCTCCTTCGCAACGGCTTCCGGTATGACAACTCCTTCAAAGATTTCGAATAACAAATCCACCCGTTCGATCTGAATGAGCGCGGAAATTGCGGATGTGTCGCTCACCACAATCATCGTGGCATCAGTTTCTTAATCGAGCGGAGATCTTCTTCAAATTCTTCCACGTCATAATCGACAGTGACACCTCGCGATCCGAGTTCACGCTGAAAAAACAATCTCGGCATGCCTGCCAAGCAAGCGGCACGTCCCATACCAACTTTGCGGTCGCGATAAAGCGCCACCGCGATTTCGAGTTTGGCCAGCTCAGGTGTCATCCCAGTACCATCCAAAACTGAATCCAGCAGGTCAATTTTCATAACTGCAGGTTACTCCCAGCACACATCTGCCTCAAGTCCCTATTTGACAGCCGGCAAACTCCGCATCGAAGGAAAGGAATACATCGTCAAAGACGGCGATGTGATTGAGTTCCGCTTCAACGTCAGCAAGTAGGAGTGGCTCGCTCTGGGAGCCATATCCCGCAGCGGCGGCTTCAAGCCGCCTGTGCGATTCATGGCGTCTGAAAAACGCCACTCCGCGCGTTCATCAATTCCTCGATGGCTTCCGCCTCAATGGGAATGCTCGACATCAGATCGATGTTGCGGTCTTTGCCGATCCACACGTCATTTTCAATGCGGATGCCGAGGTTTTCCTCACGGATGTAAATGCCCGGCTCGATGGTCAGCACCATGCCTTCCGCGATGGGCTCGTGCGGCGGTGAGACATCGTGAACGTCTAGCCCGAGGTGATGAGACACACCATGCATGAAGTATTTCCGCACCAGCGGCTTATCCGCAGACTGAGCCATCGCATCCTTGGCACTGAATAATCCCAAGTCGATCAATTCGCCCTCCATCAAGCGCACCACTTCTTTCTGATACTGCATCGGTATCACACCCGGCCGCAGCAATTGATTGGCAGCTCGGAAAACGCGCAGCACCGCATCATAGACCTGCCGTTGGCGCGCGGTGAAACGTCCATTCACTGGTATGGCACGGGTCAGGTCGGAGTTCCATCCGGCGTATTCTGCCGCCACATCAAGCAGTAAAATGTCGCCATTGCTGCATCGTTTGTCGTTTTCCACATAGTGCAACACGCACGAAGCCGCGCCGGAGCCAATGATCGGACTGTAGGCAAATCCGCGCGACCCTCGGCGCACAAACTCATGCAAAAACTCGGCCTCGATCTCCCATTCGCCGACTCCCGGCTTGACGAATCCCAGCACGCGTCGAAATCCCGCCTCAGTGATGTCGCAGGCTTTTTTCAGGATTTGAATTTCCTCGGCGCTTTTGATCATGCGCAGCCGATGCATCAACGGGGCCAGCCGTTCGTAGCGATGCAGCGGGTAGCGCGTCTGAAAGTCTTTAATAAACCGGGAGTTGCGTGTTTCCACCAGATTGACTGAGCGCGGGTGCTCGTTGGTGATCAGATAGACATGATCCGCCTGCGTCGCCAAGCGGTGGAGCAGTGACTCGAAAGTATTCGACCACTCGATGCGCTGGACGCCGCTGGATGCGCGCGCTCGTTCTTTGCTGAGCTTCGCCCCTTCCCAAATGGCGATTTGCTCGCTGGTTTCCCGCACAAATAGGATTTCCCGCTCATTCGGATCGTGAGCATCTGGCATCAAAACGAGCGTGGTTTCCTCCTGATCCACACCCGTGAGATGGTAAAGGTCGCTGTTTTGTCGAAATGGCATCATTCCATCCGCGTTGGTCGGATAGGTGTCGTTCG
>JBGSLX010000233.1:0-3494 GCA_041740475.1 Akkermansiaceae bacterium
ACCACGATCAAAACGAGGATCACGGCTTCCACCAGCGTGTGCACAATCGCCTCGATCGACGCCTTGATCGGCAGCGTGGAATCGAGCGCGATTTCGTAGATCATGTCTGAGGGGAAACGCTGAGAAGCATCTTCCAGGATCTTTTTCACGTTGTCCGCCGTCTCAAGTGCGTTGGCACCGGGCGCAAGATAAATAGCGAACGCACCGGCGGGTGATTGATTGAGACGGGCGCGGAGGTCGTAAGTTTGAGCGCCCAGCTCGACACGAGCGACGTCCTTGATTTTCACCTGCTGGCCATCCGAGCTGGCGCGGATGATGACCTCTTCAAATTCTCTCGGGTCCTTGAGCAGGCCGAGAGCGCGCACGTTGAATTGGCTCTCTTGCCCCGGGGGCGCAGGTTCCGCACCGATACGTCCGGCGGGCGATTGTGCGTTTTGTTCCTGCAACGCTTTTTTGATGTCATCCGGCGTGATGCCGAGTGAGGCGAGTTTTTCCGGCTGAAGCCAGATGCGCATCGTGTAGTCCTGCGCGGTGAAATTTTTCACGTCGCCCACGCCCTTCACCCGCTTGATGGCATCCACCAGATTGAGATCGCAGTAGTTGCTGAGAAACACCGCGTCGTAGGTGCCATTCGGCGACGCAAGGCCGATGACCATGAGAATGTCTGGCGACGAGCGGTTGACGACCACGCCCTCGCGCTTCACCGCGTCCGGAAGCTGCGCCTCAGCTTGGCTCACTCGGTTCTGCGTGTTCACCTGCATGATGTCCACATCCGTGCCCACGTCGAAATAGACGTTGAGTGTCATCTTGCCGTCGTTCGCGCTGAACGACTGCATATAAAGCAGCTTATCCACGCCGTTGACCTTGCTCTCGATGGGGGTGGCCACCGACTCCATGACAGCTTCTGCCGCCGCACCACGATACGACGCTGTGGCCTGAATCATTGTCGGGCTGACGGTCGGGTATTCGGAAATCGGCAGACTTTTTAAGGAAATGGCACCCACGATCACCGTTAAGATCGCGATCACCATCGCCACAATCGGGCGGCGAATGAAGAACTCAGCCATGATCTGTTATTGTTTCGAGGGTTGTTCAGATGGAGCGGCAGCGGGTGCGATGGTGACTGGCATGCCGGCCCGCACCTTGTGAACCCCCTCGACAATGATGCGGTCGCCCGCTTTTAAGCCTTCGTTGATGATGATCTGAGAACCCACTTGTTCGCCGGTCTGCACCGCTTGTTGGCTCGCGATGTTTTCGCTGTTAACCAGCCAAACAAAGGTCTTGCCCTGAAGCTCAGTGATCGCGCGCTCGGGCACGGTCACCGTGTTTGGCCGTTTGCCGATGTCCACATGCACGCGCGTGAACATCCCGGGTCTGAGCAATTTCTCTGGATTGGGAAACTCGGCACGGACCCGCAAAGTGCCGGTCTTGGTGTCCACAGCGCGATCAATGAAGACGAATTTTCCGGGTTCGGAGTGTTGTTTGCCGTTCGGCAGGATCAACTCGAGCGGCACATCCTCGATTCTCTTGCCGGTCAGTTTGCTTTTTTCCCGCGAGTGCAAGTACTCGACCTCGCTCACATTGCAGTAAAACCAGATCGGATCGAGGCTGGAAATGGTGGTCATCAGCGTGGGTTCGCCTTTGCCGACGAGTTCGCCGATGGAAACTTGCTTGGCACCGATCAGACCAGAGATCGGAGCGGTGATCTCGCAATATCCGAGATCAATCTGTGCGGACTCCAATTTCGCATGGGCGGTGGCGACATTGGCTTCGCCGACTTCCACGGAGGCGAGCGCGTTGTCCAGATCCTGCTTCGGGATTGCTCTCTTTTCGTAAAGCGGCTGGAGGCGATCCACGTCCACCTGATATTTCCTGAGCGCGGCCTCGGCCTCGGCGTAAGCGCCTTGAGCAGCGGCGAGACGCTCCTCGAACGTTTTCTTATCCAGCACAAATAACAGATCGCCCTTGTACACTTCCACGCCTTCCGTGAAGCGCATCTCCGCCACGATGGCCTCCACACGGGAGCGCACTTCCACGTTTTGCGGTGAATCGAGCTGACCGATCAAAGTGGTCGTCAGCGGCACATCTGAGGTGGTGATTTCCATGACCCCGACGACTGGCGGCGGCGGCGCGACCGCCACGGGTTTGTCGCACGAGCTGATCGCAAGCATCAGAAATGCGAAACTGGAATAGGCGGTGATTTTGGCAGGTGTTTTCACTTCCGGTCACTTGTTGGATGGCGGTGCATTTTGAGGCACGCCCGGATGGCGTGGTGCTGAAAAAACTAGGGATTGGCTAGGGATATGAGCCTTACCTGTCAATGGCAACGTCGCCGCCTAGTGCAGCTAACGTTGCGCCAGAAAATCGACAACCGGATGCACCCGCGATCTGGAATCATGAGTGATCGGTGCCAGGAAGTGTTAGGAGAGTTATCGACAGTGATATCCAAGCCGGAATGGTTCGGGCAAGAGCGTGATGATCGATCCGGTTAGAGAAACTTTCGGCTAACCCAAAGACGAAGATCGGACAACGAAAACGACGAAATGGGCGAAAGAAGAATGGCGACACTCTCTTTTGGCGTATCTCCCCGACCGATTTCGTCATTCATATTTCGAGCTTTTCGACCTTTTCGTTGTTCCCATCTTTCCATAATGAGCTTTGGAACTCCCATCGCTCATTGAGAAACATCAGCAAGCGGACTCCGCAGAATTTTCTCGCTAGGCAGCATCGGCACGGCGGCGAGAAGTTGCTGGGTATAGGCTTGTTGCGGGTGATTGAACACCTGCTCGGCATCGCCGCGCTCGATGATTTTTCCGTGGTGCATCACGGCGATGCGGTCGGCGAGGTAACGGACCACCGCGAGGTCGTGCGAAATGAACAACATCGTCAGGCCCAGCTCGCTTTGCAGGCGGCGAAGCAAATTGAGGATTTGTGACTGGATCGAGACATCGAGCGCAGAGACCGGTTCGTCTGCGATGATGATTTTCGGCTCGGGAGCCAGTGCGCGAGCGATGGCGATGCGCTGGCGTTGGCCACCGGAAAATTCGTGCGGATAGCGCTGCATTTGCTGCGCGGGGAGACCGACCATTTCGAGCAAATCGCCGACTCGCTGGCGGAGCGCATCGCCTTTGAGCTTGGTGTGTCGCTGTTGCAGGGCTTCGCCGAGGGTGGAGAAAATCGTCAATCGGGGATTCAGCGAGGCGTATGGATCTTGGAAGACCATTTGGAAATTCAGACGATGACGACGAATTTCGTTTCTCGGAAGTTGGGTGAGTTCGACATCGTCGAGACGCACCGAGCCGCTGTCTGGCTGCAAAAGCTGCATGATGATGCGCGAGAGTGTGGATTTCCCGCAGCCGGATTCACCGACGAGGCCGAGGATTTCTCCGGCGCGGATTTCCAACGAAACATCGTCCACCGCGACCACGGATTCGCGGCCTTTGTGGAAACTTTTGCGGATGTTTTTGAGTTCAAGCATGGTGAGCAAGGCAGCC
>JBGSLX010000234.1:0-5049 GCA_041740475.1 Akkermansiaceae bacterium
GCCACCGCCGCCACCACTCGGACGGCGATCACCGCCACCGGGCTTAAACTCTTTTGGTTCCGAGGCATTCACGCGCAGGGCGCGGCCTTGATAATCGTAACCATTGAGTGCTTCGATCGCAGGGTTCAGTTGACTTTGGTCACCGAGTGTTACGAATGCGAATCCTTTGGATCTACCAGTCTCACGATCGGTGATGATTTTGACCCGTTCAACAGGTCCATGTGCGGCAAAGAGTCCAGAGACGTCTTCTTCAGTAGCGGAGTAGGGCAGATTGCCCACGTAAATGTCCATTTTTGTCTATTCTAATCACGCCATACTATCATGACTCCCTAAGAACACGGCGTTGAAGCTCTGAGGAAGTGTATGCACCCTACAATTAGCAAGCGCATGACAATCCTCTAAGAAGCCTTCTAGCGATTGGCAAGAAATCATTTGCTGCGTTTTTCTGACCCGAAATGCATCTGCCGCATGCTCAGTGCGGTAAATCATTCGCATCAATCATGTGCGATGTGAAAATTCTTGGGCTATATGAACCTGTTGTATTGTGTTGCGGGTTTCTTTTATCGTTCAGCCCATCTCGGATCACTGCGCATTTTTTGCTTGGGCAAATCCACCCATAGTATAAAAAGATCCCGTTACCACACAATATGTTGGGATCGCCCGAATGACCTAATCCAGTCGCTTCGGACCTAGCACTCACAAGTTTATCTCACTTCCATCATGAAATTGTCCGCATCCACAACCGAACTGCACTCTCTTCACACAAGCGAACCAACTCTCACTCACACCGGAATGTTTTTTGAAACACACTTCGCGAATCCGGGAATTTCCCCCTTCGATGAAGTCGAATGGGACCACCGAACCGCAGAAATCACGGATGATTCGGGCAAAGCGCTATTTCGTCAGGAAAACGTAGAAATTCCAAAATCTTGGAGTGAACTGGCCACGAAAATTGCCGTCTCCAAATATTTTTATGGCGACGCTTCACTCGGCCGTGATCCGCACAATGGCGGTCGCGAGCACTCTGTCAGACAGCTCATCCACCGCGTTACTCGCACTATCACCGATTGGGGGCTTGAGGACGGATACTTTGCCAACGAATCGAGCGCAGAAAATTTTTACCACGACCTGACTTGGCTCTGCCTGCACCAACACGGGGCTTTCAACTCACCAGTCTGGTTCAACGTGGGCTTGTACCATCAATATGGAGTCGGCGCAGGTGGTAGCGAAGGAAGCTGGCACTGGGATGATTCGCTTGATGCTGCAAAACGAGCGTCATCCCAATACCAATATCCGCAAGCCAGCGCCTGCTTCATTCAAGGCGTGAAGGACAATATGGAAGACATCATGCGGCTCGCCACCTCCGAGGCCATGCTCTTCAAATACGGCTCCGGCACAGGCTCGGACCTCTCTACCCTGCGCTCATCACGAGAAAAACTCTCCGGCGGCGGTCGTCCATCCGGCCCGATGTCTTTTCTGCGCATCTTCGACCAAGTGGCCAATGCCGTGAAATCCGGCGGAAAAACCCGTCGAGCCGCGAAAATGAATACCCTCAAAGACTGGCACCCAGACATCGAGGATTTCATTGAGGCCAAAACCATCGAGGAAAAGAAAGCATGGGCACTCATCGAGCAGGGCTACGATGGCTCATACAATGGCGATGCTTATGGCTCGGTCATGTTTCAAAATGAAAACCTCTCAGTTAGGGCCAGCGATGAATTCATGACTGCTGCTGTCGAGGACTCCGACTGGTGGACCTTGCGCGTCACCGATGGCAAACACTGCGAGAAAAAGAATGCTCGCGATCTTCTTCTCAAAATTTCCCTCGGCACTTGGACCTGTGGCGATCCCGGCATGCAGTTTGATTCCACCATCCACCACTGGCACACCTGTAAAGGAAGTGGCCGCCAGCACTCGACCAACCCCTGCTCGGAATACCTGTTTCTCAACGACACTGCTTGCAATCTGGCCTCGCTCAACCTCGCCCGCTTTCAAGCGTTAGACGGTTCTTTCAACATCGAAAAATTCAAAGTGGCAGTGAGAATTTTCATCACAGCTCAGGAAATTCTTGTGGATCGCGCCAGCTACCCGACCAAGCCTATCGCAGAAAACTCTCACGCCTTTCGCACGCTCGGCTTGGGTTATGCCAACCTTGGAGCGCTGATCATGAGCCGAGGGCACGGCTACGATTCCGACGAAGGGCGCACGTACGCCGGGGCTATCACTGCATTGATGACTGGCCACGCGTATGAAGTATCGTCCGAGCTTGCTGCTTCAAAAGGGCCTTTTCCTTCCTATCGCGATGCTCGCTACGGAGATATCACAGAGACACCAGAGCCATCCAATGCGGAGCCGATGCTCGATGTCATTTCACATCACCGCGACTGCGCGTGGAAATTGGAAGGCGAAGGCGACTGTCTGCCGATTATCAACGCTGCGCGAATGTGTTGGGACAGCGCGCTGGAACTCGGTAAGCGCCAAGGTTACCGCAATGCCCAAGTTTCAGTTCTTGCACCAACCGGTACCATCGGTTTTCTCATGGACTGCGACACCACAGGCATCGAGCCGGACATCGCTCTCGTAAAATACAAACTCCTCGCTGGCGGTGGCATGCTCAAGATCGTGAACCGCACGGTGCCGCCAGCACTCAAGCGCCTCGGTTACACCTCTGATGAAGTTGCTGCCATTCTGATTCACATCGAGCATTACGACACCATCGAAGACGTCACCGACCCCGATTCGGGAAAAATAGTCCAGAGCGGTCTCAAGCCCGAACATCTACCGGTCTTTGACTGCGCATTTAAGCCACACCTCGGCAGCCGCAGCCTCCACTACCGCGGACATCTACGCATGATGGCTGCCGCACAGCCGTTTCTTTCGGGCGCCATTTCAAAAACCGTCAACCTCCCGGAATCTGCCACCGTCGAGGATATCATGAAAACCTACACCGAGGCCTGGCAACTCGGCCTGAAAGCCGTGGCGATTTACCGCGATGGTTCCAAACGCTCAGCGCCGCTTAATACCAAAAAAAACTCTGGTATGAGCAGCGACAACACAGAGCTAACACTTGGAGCCAAAGAACTCACCGAACGCATTGCGGCACTCATCCGTGAAAATGAAGATCTGCGCAAGCAGACTGAAACTCGCACTCGCAAACCGATGGCGGACACTCGCATGTCCCTAACTCACAAGTTCGAAATCGCAGGCCACGAAGGCTACATCACCGCTGGCCTCTACCCAAACGGTCAACCCGGCGAGGTTTTCGTCCAAATGTCCAAGGAAGGCTCTACCATCGGCGGCCTTATGGACACTGTCGCCACTCTCACATCGATGGCCCTGCAATACGGCGTGCCGCTCGAACAACTCGTCAATAAATTCGCTTACCAGCGCTTCGAGCCCAGCGGTTACACCCGCAATCCCAACATTCGCACTGCTTTCTCCATTACGGATTACGTCTTCCGTTGGCTCGGCTGCGAGTTCATCAAGGGCTACAAAGAAGCGACTTCACCACAATCGCGCCAACCCGACTTGGCGATGCCTGAGATTGCGGAAATGGAAAAACAAGCCGTCAACCGACCCGTCTCGGATCTGAGTCTGATAGAGGCGACCTTTAACGAACAGCTTCCCACACTCGATCCAATCCGGGCTGCTCTCGGCACTGCTTACATGGGAATCACCTGTTCAAACTGTGGCTCTGACAAAGTGATTCGTGCCGGGGCCTGCGGCGTTTGCACCCAATGCGGCACCAGCCAAGGCTGTAGCTGAGAAGCTAGATAAACTTTAGTCACGGCATTGTTCTCATTTGCGGAGCGTGGAAACTCGTTTCGAACTCCAAGTGTAGATATCATACATCCGCCCACACTGTCGTCCCATTCCATTTTTTCCAGAAGCTCAACGAAAACAAAAAACCCGCAGGTTTGACCTGCGGGTTTCTCAATCAAATGATTTGAAACTTAAGCTGAGCGACGGCGGCGAAGTAGTGCCAGCATGCCAAGACCACCAAGCAATGCAGCGGATGGTTCTGGAATAATTTCGGATTCAGCACGGAACTCGAACATGAATAACGCAAAATCAGCACCCGGAAGAGTCGTGCCGAGGCGAATGTCAAACTCATCCCCTAAATTGGTATCGATCACAGCCGCATTAAGCGGGTTTGCAACTGTAGATACAGAAAAAGGAACGACATTATCGAAGTAGGTTGTAAAACCACCCGAATTGCTTGAAGCAAGATTCCCACCGAGAGCGAATGGAGGTGTGATAAACTCGGAATTACTCACGCGAATTCTCTGATCGAAATCAAGATCCAAGTTGGTCACCCGAACTTCAATCGGAAGCGGGGTAGTCGTACCAGGCTGAAAGAATTCAAATTTGAAGTTCATTGCAGCCGATTGGCCAGCGGTAAGTGTGTTGTAACGTGAAAGGATGGAAAGTGTGCCTCCATCTGTAAGACCCTGACTGTTGACAGTGCGAGCGATCATCAAACCAGAAGAATCTGTGTTATTGACGCTAGCTCCACCAGTGAGCGTGTTGGACAAGTAAGTCACACGCATGTCCGCAGTGTGAACATTGGTATCAGAGTTGAACATTTGGAAAGCGGCAGATGTTGTTCCGCCGATGAGTGTTCCAACCCAAAGGTTGCTGACGTCTCCACCGGTGATCGTAGAGTTTGAACCATTGAGTTCATTGATGACTCCGCCGATTTCCAGCGATGTGATGGCTGCGTGGCTAACGGTCGCCGTTAGGCATGCAAGGATTGTTGTTAACTTAAGTGTTTTCACAGTGTTGTATGAGGGGTGAATTGAAGATAATTTTGCAGAAGACGTTCGCTTTCTAAGCATGCGAGAGGTGATGGCAACCAAAAAAATGATCTTTCGTGAAAAATCTCTGTGACAAACTTGTCACTTTCCCCGCCTCGTTGGCCAAAGAGTAAGTTTTTTTGAAAAAATCGCAGCGCATTCTGATCATAAAAATCGCGGTTGATTCTAGGTTTTCTCGACACTTTTCGCGAACTCGCTCAGTGGCAGACCGGGCAGGAATTGATTTGGGTGA
>JBGSLX010000235.1:0-27065 GCA_041740475.1 Akkermansiaceae bacterium
CAAGTCATTCACGGCTCTGCCTCACTCGCGGGCTGCGAACTTTCAGCCGGTGATGCCGCCTCCATCGAACAAGCTGGGACTTTTGAAATCCGCGCCGGCAGCGATGGCCTAGAAGCCCTTTTGTTCGATCTCGCGTAAGCCATTTTCCCCTAACTCACACCAACCACCAACTACTGAAAAACGATGAAAACCAGATCCTTGATGATTCTTTCCGCCTCCGCCTTGCTCTTCGCGTCATGCGAAAATCCGGCTGACAAAACCACCAGCGCCAGCGTGGGCGAGGCCGTGGAAGTGGCAAGTTCTGAAAAATCCGCGGCTGGCACCGAATACACCTTCACTCCCTCTTCAGAAATTCACTTCGTCGGGTCCAAAGTCACGGGAAGCCACAAGGGCGGCTTCAAAAGTTTTAGCGGCTCATTCCGCATCGCCGATGGCGCGTTGGTCGGGACCGGCCAAAAAGTGGTCATCGATATGAATTCACTCTGGTCCGATGACGAAAAACTCACCGGTCACCTCAAGGCCGAGGACTTTTTTAACGTCGCGAAGTTTCCGGAATCGACCTTCGAACTGACCGGACTGAAGACAGTTTCTGAAGGAAATTACGAAGTTTCCGGCAACCTCACACTGCTCGGCAACACGCGGAACATCACGTTTCCTGCCAGCGCGAGCGTAACGGACGGCATGGCGAAGATTCAGGCGAAATTCGACATCAAGCGCAAAGACTTCGGCGTGGTCTATGCCGGCATGGCCGACGATTTGATCCGCGACGAAGTGGTGATTGAGCTCAAGCTCGAAGCCGCGCCAAAAGGCTGAGCTTGCGAGCGACTTGGAGCGCGGAATTCATTCCGAATTATTGGCATTCAAAGATGCGGAATGAATTGCCTGAAGGCCAGCCGAAGTGCGCTTCGCGATCTCGAATATGATCTGCAAGCGCAGACTCTGGATTCCGTGCTCCATGAGGTCAGCGGGCTGTTACCAGAAGATCGCGTAGAGAGCGAGAGTCGCGATCACGACGCCGAAGCCGCAGATTTTCGCCAGTTTCGATGACTCGAGCGCGATTAGATCGGTGGTCGGCAGCACGACGGGTTTCGCGAGCGGCTTGACGACCGTGACGATCGCCAACACCGCGATGATCACGCCGAAGCAGATGGCCATGCGGTTGAGGAAAGCCACCTGCGGCACGGCGATTTTCAAAGCCCCATAAAGCACCACATTCAAGGCGATGCCGAGCCAGCCAACAAAACGCGGCGCACGTGGGACGAGGAATCCAAACAAGAACACCACCAAAACACCTGGTGAGATGAAGCCTTGGAATTCCTGAATGAAGGTGAAGATACCGCCAAAAGCCGGGTTTCCAAGGTTCGGCGCGATCAGGCAGGAAATCAGCACAAAGAACACGGTGAAGAATTTGCCCATGCTGACCAGCGTGTCTTGGCTACTTTTCGGTTTGAGTTTCTGGAAAATATCGATGGTGGCGATGGTGGACGCCGAGTTCAGCATTGATGCGAGCGAGGAAACCACAGCACCGAAGATGGCGGCGAGCACGAACCAAGTCACACCGGGTTGTAGGAGCTTGCGAAGCAGCATCGGGAACGCGGCATCGTAGTCGTAACCGATGAGCTTGGTGCCTTGTTTGATTTGAGCAGCAGTGGCGGCTTCGAGAATGCCGTTGTTAGCGATGAATACTTCTGAGGGATTTGCACCCGCCGCGAGTTCTGTCGTTTTGCCAGCGACTTTTGCGTTGTGGGCGAAGACCTCGCGAGCCGCGTCGGCATTAGTGAGCGCGAAGTTCTCAGTGAAGGGGAAAACTTTTTCCGAATCCTTACGCATCTCGACTAGGGTGACGTCGTTTTTCTTCACCGCCTCTTCGCGAAGATCCTTGCTGTAGAGGTTGAAACAAAGGATGCCGGGAATAACGACGACGAAGGGAATGATGAGCTTGAGGCCTGCGGCAAACACAATTCCGAGCTGGCCTTCCGCCAGAGATTTTGAACCCAACGTGCGCTGCACGATGTATTGATTGAGGCCCCAGTAGAAGAAATTGGGAATCCAAAGGCCGAGAAGAAGCGCGCTCCATGGGATGGCGGGATCCGAGTTTGGGCGCACCATGTGCATTTTTCCGCCTGCTAGGTTTTCACCTGCTGCCGCCTTTGCTTCGCCGTCTTTGCCATCATTGAGCAGCATGAAGCGCTCCCAGCCGCCCGCTTTTTCCAGATCTTGGACGGTGGCTTGTGAGTTGGAAACTTTCGTGGTGATCAGTTCGTTCGGATCGGCGTTTTTCATCGCACCGAGTGCGAGCCACAGCACGAGCGCGCCTCCAACGATGAGAGCGGCTCCCCAGATCAAGTCGGTCCATGCACAGGCTTTCAAACCGCCCACAAACACATAAAGAGCGGCGGAAAGCCCGATAATCCAGCAACCCACCGTGATTGATCCCAGATCCAATCCGAGCACCGAATAACCTGCGAAGAAGACCGAAACCACCTTGGCACCCGAGTAAATCACCGAAGCAGTCGGCACGCCGACGAGGATCACCAACGTCGAAATCGCCATCACCGTCCGCGAAACCACGCCGTAGCGGTATTCGAGAAACTCAGGGATGGTGTAAATCCCGCAACGCAGCAGTTTCGGCAGGAACACAAAAGCCACGACCACCAAAGTGACAGCCGCCATCCACTCATAAGAAGCGATTGCCATTCCGAGCCAGTCGGCGGCTTGTCCAGACATGCCGACGAATTGCTCGGTGGAAATGTTTGCCGCGATCAGCGAAAAGCCCACTAGCCACCATGTCAGGCCGCGACCTGCGAGGAAGTATCCGGCCGCTCCGCCGGATTCCGCCGCTCCGGCAGTTTCCTTGTTGCCCTGCCAAATTCCAAAGGCGATCACGCCGACGACTGCGACTAGAAACAAGATCACATCGAGCGTGCTCATCGCTCCGGATGGGACACTCGTCTGGGCAAGAATAGATAACATGGATGTCATGGTCTGTATGGGTTTTGGGATTTAGTGAGATTCGTGGACGGGAGATTCAGCAGAAAACCGATGCACCAGCGTGTGCCGATAGGTTTCACCCGGCTTGAGCACGCTCGACGGGAAGTTGGGATGGTTCGCCGCATCTGGGAAGCCTTGAGTTTCCAGACAAAGCGCGCTGCGGCGGGCGTAACAGACGCCGCTTTTGCCAGCAGAAGTGCCATCGAGGAAATTGCCGCCATAGAACTGCACGGCGGGTTGGTCGGTGGAAACTTCCATCACGCGACCGGATTTCGGGTCTTTGAGAACGGCGGCGAGTCGGATGCCATCGCCATTTTCCAGCACCCATGCGTGGTCGTAGCCGTTGCCAAACTTCAGTGCTTCGAAGTCGTCCTCCACACGTTCGCCAATGGTTGTCGATTGAGTGAAATCCATCGGCGTGCCAGCCACCGCAGCGATCTCGCCAGTGGGGATCAGCCCGACATTGGTGGGCAAGTAGGATGGTGCGTAGATCGTGAGCTGGTGGTCGTTGATCGAAGCGGTCGGATCACCGGAAAGATTCCAGTAGGTATGTAGCACGACGTTTACAATTGTCGGCGCGTCGGTCGTCGCCTCGACTTCCCATTTGAGCTCATCGTCATCGGTCAAGGTGTAGGTGACTTTTACCTGAAGGTTTCCCGGGTAGCCTTCCTCGCCGTCTTGGGGGAAATATGTGAACTCCACGCGGTTCGGTCCTACGACTTTTCCGGACCACAGCACTTTGTCAAAACCGACGAGCCCACCGTGAAGGTGGCAAGGAATGCCACCGGGAGCGTTGTTGGTAGCGAGGGCGTAAGTTTTCCCATCTAGGGTGAACTTGCCGTCTCGGATGCGGCCACCGCAGCGGCCAATGGTGGCTCCAAAATAAGCCGCGTTGTCGAGCCAGCCAGCCAACGTGTCGTAGCCGTGCGTGATGTCAGCGATATTGCCGTAGCGATCCGCCGTTTCGACGGAGACGAGAATGGCTCCGTATTCCGTGACGCGAGCTTTGAGACCATTTGGGTTCGTCAGCGTGAAAATTTGAACATCCCGGCTATCGGGCATTTTGCCAAAAATCTCCTGCTTGACTGCGCCTGTCGGATTCATTCGTGAAACTGCCTAGATGGATTGGGACGCGTGCTCGTCATGAAAATCGGCAGACGGGTTTGCATCGGCTGAGACGGTATTTGGAGCTTGGGTGCCCCTTTGCCAAGCCCGAATCTGACAGATGCCAGCGCGGTCGAAAAAAATTTGCTTGAAGATCCGTTGAAAGGGGCTTGCCAAGCGCAAATCCAGCGCCGCAATCTCCGCCGAACTCCATTTTAAATCTCATGTCCGAATTGCTAGAAGACGACGATCTCTCCTCCGCGTTGAAAAAATGTCCCGAATGGGAATATGAAAAAAAAGCCATCACTCGCACCATCGAGTTCGAGGAATTCAACGACGCCATCGACTTCGTCAATGACCTCGCCGAGATCGCCGAGGAGGCCCAACACCACCCAGACATCACCATCCGTCACGCGAAGGTCACTCTCAAACTGACCACTCACGATGCCGGCGGAGTGACCAATCTCGACATCGAGCTCGCTCAGCGCGTGGATAACCTGGTGGACTGAACCAACCCGCTTTTTTCAATCACAAGGCTTCTGGAACCATCGGCGAAGATGGATGCCAGAAGCCTGTTTTTTTTGGATAGAATGGAAATGAGGAACAACGAAACCGGCGAAATCCTCTAAAAATCATGGATCTGAAGCCGAAACTGTCACGACCCTAGAGATGTAGGCAAAAACTTTTCCCCCCTCTTTTTCCGTGTCCTCAGTGTATTCCGTGGTCAGCCATCTTCGCAGCTTCCATCGCCGACCACCTACCGCGGATGCATCAGCTCTTCTTCTGTGAAGCCGGTCAGTTCACGCAGGTCTTTGAGCAGACGGCGGAGTGTGAAGAATAAGAAAACCATGATGGGCACGCCGATCACCAGAAAGCCCATGCCTGTCAGTTTGGCCACTTGCTCGTTGTAAAGCTCGCGAGCATTCGCGGCGTTGTGGTCCAAGCCACCAAGAAAATACAGCGCGAGGCCAAAGTTCATCAAGGTGCTCAGGAAAAACGACGCAGCGAAGAGCTGGGTCGCGCGGAAAAGAATTTTTTGATAACGCGCTTGGCCGTCGATTTCCGCGACGCGGTCCTCGATTCTCGGGATGTCAAAAATCGAGTCGCTGTAGAGGAACACTCGCAGCAGAGGAGTCGCGGTGAAATGCGAGCCGAGCACCGCGATGCCGAGCATCAGCGGCATCGACGCTTCTTTCAGACCGAACAAAATGTCTGCGTTCGGCTTGATAGTGCCATCTTGGTTCCAGAGATAAATCGTCAGGCCACCCGTCAGCAGAACGGAGAACAACCCGAGTGCGGAGAAGAAATTTGCCTTTCGCGTCTTGATGAAATGCCACGCGCCATAACAAAGCGGTAGCGCGAGTGCCACCATGAGCGCCTTAAACGGACCGATGTGCCACGGGCGCGCGACTTTGCCGATGGTCTTCTGGAATTCCGGATCTTTGCTCAGGTAGCTAAGAACGAGCACCGGGATCAAGACGTTGATCAGGATGTTAATGAATGGGTGCTCTTGGTGAGCGGGTTTTTGCGGGGGGGCCATAAGCGGCGGCAGATAAGCAGCCTATGCCGTCACGGAAAACAAAAAAACGAGCCTGTGCGTGCCTGGATCAGCGGTATTCCAAATCCACTTCTTCTGCCGCTTCTTTGATGGATTTCCCGCCATCCACGCGCTTGGTGAAGTCCACGAATTTGTTCAACTCACCGCGAATGACCGGGAGTAGGAAATAGACTCCGATCAAATTCGGGATGCTCATCGCAAACAACGAGGCGTCCGAAAAATCCACGGCCTTGTCCATTGAGGCGGCCGATCCAGCCACGATTACACCGCAGAAAATGAGTTTGTACGTCAGTGCCGCACCATGGCTTTTTCCAAAAAGATACTGCCAAGCCTGTAGCCCGTAATAACTCCACGTGATCAACGTCGAGAACGCAAAAAGGAACACGCAGACGAAGAGCACATATTTGAAGCCATCATGCACCGTCTGAAAGGCTTGTGAGGTCATGCTGATGCCAAATGAGGTGCTGGCTTTCGCGGTGTCGCCCAACATGAATGGCACGCCGTTGATGGTGAATTCGCCGCTATCTCCTTTGAAATACATCGAGGTGACTAGCACCAGCGAGGTCATCGTGCAGACGATCACCGTGTCGATGAACGGCTCCAACAGCGCCACGACGCCTTCGGAGGCGGGCATCCGTGTTTTCGCAGCGGCATGTGCGATGGGCGAAGAGCCGATGCCCGCTTCGTTCGAAAAGGTCGCGCGGCGCATCCCCCAAATGAACGCCGCCAGAATCCCGCCCGTGACCGCCGCGCGTGGATTGAACGCCTCAGTCACGATCATGGAAATCGCCGCTGGAATGTGACCCGCGTTTGAAATCAGAACCAAAAGCGCACTAACCACATAAACCAAGCACATCGCCGGGACCAGACGCTCAGTGACGCGTGCGATGCCGCGAATCCCACCGATGATCACCAGCCCGGTGATCACCGCCATCAACAGTCCGAAAATCCATTGTTTGCCTGCAAAAAAGCTACTTTCGCCGCCCGTCACATTGAGCAATTGAGCAGTGGCCTGATTGATTTGAAACACGTTGCCGCCGCCAAAAGAGGCGAAGATGCAGAAAACGGCAAACAACCCAGCGAGCAAGCCACCGAGCGGAGCCAATCCACGTTCGGCGAAGCCTTTTTTCAAATAATACATCGCTCCACCGTGAATCCGCCCTTCGGAATCAATCTCGCGGTATTTCACGCCGAGCGTGCATTCGGCAAACTTAGTCGCCATGCCGAGAAATCCCGAGAGGAACAACCAAAACGCCACACCCGGACCGCCGATCATGATGCCGATCGCCACGCCAGCGATATTGCCGAGCCCCACCGTCCCGGAAACCGCCGCGCTAAGTGCCTGAAAATGAGTGATTTCTCCCGGGTCCGTGGTGTGACTGTAGCGCCCACGCACGGTCCTGATCGCCAGCCCGAATGCACGTAAGTTGATGAATTTGAAAAACAAAGTCATCACCACTCCCGCCAGCGCCAGCCAGACGACCACCAGTTTCACCGGGTAGTCGTTGATCGGGATGTCCATGAAAATGCCATCCACGAACCAACCGGTCGCCCAACCGAACCATTGATCGATTTTTTCATCCAAGCTCATCGCTGGTTCCAAGGTTTCCGCAGCCGCCATGCCGCCGCTGAGCAGGAGAAATGCCAGCGCTAGAAATCGTTGGAAGAATCGCTCAAACATGGTCGCGGACGCTGCCAAGCCACGATTCCAGCGGCAAGCTCCAATCACCCGAGGTTCGAGATCGTCTGGAAGATGGCGGTGATCATGAGGTAGGCCATCGCTCCGACCAGACCCGCCATGATGATCAGCACGGTGGGAGTGATGAGCGCCATGATGCGCTGCAAATCCTTGTCCAGCTCCTTGTCGTAGCGCTCCGCCGCTCGGCGAAGCGAGAGATCGATTTTCCCAGTTTGCTCGCCCACGGCGATCATATCGATGAGCAAAGGCGGGAAAGTTCCGCTGCGGATCAGCGCTTTGGAAAACGAGCGACCGTCCCCGACTTGATCGATCACGCGGTTGAGTTCGGCCTTCAGCGAGAGATTTTCCGTGGCATCGCGCGAGAGTTCGAGCGCGCGCAGCAGCGGCAAGCCGTTGTTCACGAGGTTGGCGAGGGTTTCCAAAAACTGGACGTAAAAGCGGCTGGTGATGACGCGACCGACAAGTGGCAGCTTCAATTTCATGCGATCCCAAGTCGGTTTGTTCGCTTCGTTGTCCTTCCAAGCCTTGAAAAAGATGAAACTGGCAATCATCAGCAGCAGAATGACGATCCACCATTTGGTTAAAAATGCCGAAAGCCACGTCAGAATGGCCACGCCGAGCGGGATTTTGCCGCCGGGAGTGCCTTCGATCAGCGCGATCAACTGCGGAATCAGCACCGTGACCATCACCACGCAGAGTCCGATGCCCGCTGCGATCAACAGCGCCGGATAAATCATCGCAAGGAGCAGGCGACTCTGGAGCTCCGCGAGCGTCTTCAGGTAATGGCATTGGCGCTTGAGGATTTGATCCAGTGCGCCCGATGCCTCGCCAGCGGCGGCGAGCGAACAATAAAGCGGCCCAAAGCTGGGACTCGCTTTCTTAAGCGCGACCGAGAAATTGACGCCATCGCGCACAATTTGGCGGATTTTAAACGAAACCGCCTTCAAATTGCCGAGTTCCTGGCGATTTTCCATCGACTTGAGAGCGGGTTCAAGTTGCAGGCCCGCGCTGAGCATGTCGGAAAGTTCTTCGGTGAAGAGCACCACTTCATGGCGCTTCAGTTTGACTGGCCCGTCGGGAATCGCGTCTTCGGCGGAGTCAGACTTGGCGTTTTGGCGAGCCGCTTCGCTCTCTTTTGATTTTCCATTGCCCGCACGCTTCGGGACAGCAGAGGAGGTTTCGCGCAAATTGACCGGCTGGAGACCTTTTTTATCGAGCATCCGCAACGCTTCTGGGCGATCGGCAGCATCGATTTCACCGGTGGTGACGGAGCCATTGGTGGCAAGTGCTTTGTAGGCGAAGATCGGCATGGTTTCTGGATGAATGGTGGGGAGCAAAAATCACTCTGCACCCATACTTTTGAGAATTTTCTTGGCGAGAGTTTCCTTGATTTCGCTGTGTCTTGGAACGGTTTCAACCACGCCTGTTTTCGGATTCAGCCAGATCGAGTGTGCCGAACCTTCCCTTTTCAGGTAACAACCCGCGATGCGGAGCTTGCGTTCTAAATCGCGGCGTTTCATCCGATGAGAACTTTTTCTTGGATGGCGTCTTCTGGCAGGCCGCGCAGGATGTCGGCGGTGCGGTCATCGATCAGCAGTTCAATCGCCAGTTTGAGGTTCTGCTTGGTTTCCTCGATGGTCTCACCCTGTCCGTTCGCGCCGGGAACTTCCGGACAGATGGCCCAGAAGCCGCCGGCAGGATCGGGCTCGATGATGGCGGTAAATTCGGCTTTCATGTGGTTGATGTGGGGAAAATGGGTGCGTGAGAAGAACTACTCGTCTCCCCCGATGTCGGACGAGGTGACAGAAATGACTTCTTCGATGGTCGTCATTCCTTGCATCACTTTGTGCCAGCCGTAGGTGCGCATCGGCACGTAACCATCGCGGAACGCTTGCTCGCGCAATTTCGGTGCGGGCGCGCTGTGGGCGACGAGTTCCTGCATCGGCTGCGAGAGAAGGACGACTTCGTAAATCGCCAGTCGGCCGGAGAAACCGGTGTTGCGGCAGCGGTCGCAGCCTTTGGTGGCGTAAGGCATGCCCGGGATGTCGAGCGGGATGCCGAGCGTTTCTTTGTCCTCGTCGGAAACTTCGCGCGGCACCTTGCAATGCGGGCAAAGACGGCGCACCAGGCGCTGTGCGAGGAACGCTCGCACGGCGGCGGAAACGAGGAACGGCTCCACGCCCATGTCCACCAGACGGCTGATGCCGCCCATCGCGTCGTTCGTGTGGAGCGTGGAAAAAACCAAGTGACCCGTGAGCGAGGCGCGGATGGCGATTTCCGCAGTCTCTAGGTCGCGAATCTCACCGATCATCACGATGTTCGGATCGGCCCGCAAGATCGAGCGCAGCGCAGTGGCAAATGTTAGGCCGATTTCTGCTTTGACCGCGATCTGCATCACGCCAGTGAGCTTGTTTTCCACCGGATCTTCCACCGTGACGATGCGTCGCTCAGGCGAATTCACCTCGCTCAGGAACGAGTAAAGGCTGGTGGATTTACCGGAACCCGTGGGACCGGTGATAAGGATGATGCCGTTGGGCAAATGCAGCAACGCCTCGATTTTCTTCTGCACAAACGGCTCCATGCCGAGCTTGGCGAGGTTGAATTTCTCTTGGTTGAGCAAGCGCAGCGAAACGCTCTCGCCCTCGACCGTCGGCACGGTGGCGACGCGGACGTCGATGGTCGCGCCCTCGAACTGGAGGTTGATCCGGCCGTCCTGCGGCACCCTGCGCTCCGCAATGTCCAGCCGCGCCATGATTTTCAAACGCGCGATCACTGAGCTTTGCAGCGCTTTGATGTTTTCCGGCACAGCGATCTCGATCAGGCGACCATCGATGCGGTAGCGGATGCGGAGATTGGTGCTAAGCGGCTCGACGTGGATGTCAGTCGCTCGTTGATCCAGAGCCTCGCGGATGATCTGGTTGACGAATTTGACGACGCTGGCCTCCTCGTCGTCGTCGTGGTCGATCACGTTCGCCTCGTCTTCGCCGGTCTCGATGGCGTCGTAGTCGAAATCACGGCCTTCAAGGATTTGTTCAAACGTGTCAGCACCCACGCCGTAAAGTCGGCGCAACGCCTCATACAAACGCTTGCGCGAGGTCATGCACCAATCGATCGGCAGCGCGAGTTCCTGAGCGGCCGCTTGGCGAGCGATCAGATTGAAAGGATCAAAAGTCGCGAGTTTGAGCCGCTTTTTATCGCCCACGGTGGTGATTTCCACGGGCAATAAACGATGGCGAAGCGCGATCCGTGGCCCGCAAGCCTCGCGCAGCGGCAGTGGCACTTCTGGCACTGGAATCACGTCAAGCCACTCCAAACCAAGATCTTGCGCAAGCTCCCGCATGTAAGGCTCCTCATCCACCACATTGGCATCCAGCACATCATCGATGGGCGAGCGCTGGCGCAGGGTCGCGGATTGCAGCACCTCGGTGAGTGCGGCAATGTCATCGCATCCAGTGCGGCGGGCGGGTTCGATTAAAAGCTGGGTCATAGGCGGCGCACGTCTTCTCGCTTAAAACCCGCCCACGCGCAATCTGTCTGTTGAAAATGCTTTTGCCGCCATTCTTAGGGACGCCTCCTTGTATTTGGGGCGCAGCCCATAGATGATTGTCTAACTGTTACTATGGCCGATTAAAAGAAACCATATGTCATGTGAAACCATGTTAGCAGCTTAGTTCTAAGCGATCCATCAATGCGACATCACAGGTGTTCAGTTTTATGCCCTTTACACAGATCATCACTCTCAACAGCCTTACATCTTATGAAATCCTTGTTTCTCACGCTCGCGCTCTGTCTTGTTTGCACGACGTTTTCCCACGCCATTATTGATAACGATGAGGACTCTATGTCAGATCTTTGGGAGCAAGCGCATGGGTTTTCTATCGTTCCATCCTCTACGCCGAACCCGCTAGAAGCGCCCGGATTTGACCGCGATGGCGATGGCTTTACCAATCTTGAAGAATCCATCGCAGGCACGGACCCCCATGATCCCACGCCTGGTGTGGGTAAATTCACTGTGGAAATTCTACAAAACCCCACCACGCCAGATACTTTCACACTCTCTTGGCTGCAACGTGCTGGTAAACAATATCGTGTCCTTTATTCAAATTCACTCGCAGCGGATTCTTGGTTGCCTGTGGGGCCAGTATTTCTCGGAAACACGAACTCATCTGGATTTGTTATCCAACGTCCCAGCTCGGAAAGCCGCATATTCTACCGCGTGGAAGTCTCCGATGTGGATCAGGACGGCGATGGCCTCACTCACTACGAGGAACTCCTACTCAACACGGATCCTTTCGATCCTGATACCGATGGTGATGGCGTAGATGACAATCTGGAGCTCGATCAAGGCAGCGATCCCATCGTAGCCACTGATGGCGGCATTCCGCAGCCCATCCCTCCCAGCCCGCTACCGCCCATTCGATTTCGAATCAGCACAGGAGTCTTTCTAGGCTCCACCTACCAAGCCTCTACGCTACAAACCCCCTACACCGTGCGCGTCTTTAGTAGAGACGAAACCACGGGTGTGGAAACTCAAGTGGAATCACTGACGAATGATGGCTCTGTGTTTGCGCCCATTAAAGACATTACCCTGCCGAATGATGGCAGCACTTACACCATCCAAGCCGATTTACCCGTTCTAAGCAGCAGCAGTTTGGTGCAATGGTATCGAGATTTCCGCTTCTACATCAATGTCACACCTCTAGCGGGTACTGCTAATTTCATCGCCGTCAATGGTTTCGATCCCCTCACCGCGCTCATCGGCTCTGTCGGCCACATCCTCGGCACGACTGCTCGACTCTATAATCAATTCTATAGAGACTATCGTGCCATTCTCACCCCCATCATCCTCGAAAAAGTCATCTCAGACCAGATCGCAGGAAATGAAGCGAACCAACTGCCCACACGCGCATACGGTCGCCAGCCGAACAATCCCATGCTCATGGCCACTCGCACGGGCAATGAGGCAAAACTCAAAGTGCTCGTGGATGTCTGGTCCACGGTCGCCTCCAGTGCTCTGGTCGCCGCGCGGGAAGTGGCCACTGGAACGATCCTCGGCTCCACCCCTGCCGTCGCTAAACCCGATTACACGCAGCTCAATTTCTCCGCAGCGGATGGCACGAAAATGTATGAAGTCGTCTCTGGTGTGGACGTTAACGCTGACGGTATCCTGCAATCCACGGAGGTCCGCCTAACTTTCCAACGCACCCCGAAACTCGATGTCGATGGCGGCAGCTACTCCGGCAGCGATACGACTTTCAAGCTCCTCGATAAAATCTACGTCGTCACCCAGAACGACTTCGCTGCGGCAAGAAATGCCACGGAAAGCTACGGCGGTTTACCGTACTCATTGGGCGCTGGAACCGCCGCAAAGCTAATTTCTGCCTTTGCAACGGGCTCCGTCACCATATCAGGTGCAACGGCTGAATTTAACGAAAACGTCACTGCCATCGGCATCGGGACGCCCGCTGCGCAAGGGCTTTCTCTGCCACTCGGCGCAGTCTGGGATGCCGCGAACCAAGCTAACACGCATCGTTTCGTGTTCGATTTTGGTTCGGACCTCTCAGAAAAAATTCGCCTATCTGATGCAATCGAACCCATTATTAAACGCTTAATTTCAAAACATCGAACTGAAATCGCAGCTGCAGCTCAAACAGATTGGAGCACCGTTACGATTAACGATGTCACAGACGAGAACATTGATTTCAGAAAGTCGGACCCACTTAGCGAAATGCGGATAGCCATCGGTAAATGTGAATTTCTGGGAACTATTCAGGTTTCTATGCGAACCAACTCAGATGGCTTTGAGACAGCAGAAGTCAATTTAGCAGGCTCATTCATCGATCTCTACGACTTCGCCTGGCCAGGAGGAACTGTAGGTATTTTTCCTGCTGAGATTGAAGTGGGCAACGCCACTAAAACTCAAGCAGGGCACGCATCCTTAACAAACGCCACACACCCAAACGCCGGAAGAGTCTTCTATACAAAAACCAAGGTGGGCACAGGTTTTGTCTCATTTAAAAGCAAAGTTGCGATCACACCATGAACTGTTACATAGGTCTCTTCATCGTAGGGTTATTTCTTGGTTCAAGCCTCGCTCGAGCCGATGCGCTCACAGACATTCGTCGTTCCGTAGCCCAAGCGATGCGCTTTCCGGAAGATCAGCTCACCATCGAGAATTATCTCGAGGTCGAAAAAATGATCTATAACACCCCTAACGCCGTTGAATTCGATAAGCCAAATTTCAAACCACTCATCAACACAGATCATCTCTATGAGGCCTATTTGATCAAGGGAACGAACATCTTATCGTTCCATCCTGTAATCGTCACGGTGGTGAAACGGGACACTTACAATTACCCTTCGTTGGTCAAATTGACAGAAGCCTATAACAGCTTGCCCGACTTACCCTTTGAGCAAAAGGGACGTCTGCCATTAGGTCGCTTTGATTTAGATGGCGCGGTGAAGGCCAATCTAATTTTAGAAGAGATAAGACGCCCTAGAACTCCTCAAACAGTTATCAGAACTGATGATCAGGTAGATTACCATCCCGTGCCAGATATCAAGCTTCCTACGACTAACAATTACCCGCAAAATATTCTTGCGGCTGTATCCATCGTCCACGTTGCAGATTCCGACATAGACCTGCGCCTAGCAAAGTATGCGGGTTTCTACACTCCTGATGACTTAATTGAAGTTACAGGAGGCGAGTGGTATTACGCGATGTTCAACCAGAACAGCGATGACGACCCCAAGGATATCCCTAAGCATGTTGCTTGGCAGAATCTGTTTCGCACTCTCAACCAGAACATCATGGCGACGCCTACGATTGCCAAATACATCAATCGTGCCACCGAAGAAGAGCCACCAGCCAGCAGTGAGCCACCCGTTGTTCCCATTCCAGAAGCGGCACCTGCGCCGCAAGCTGATCCACCAAAACCCGTCTTTCCCGAGCCAAATACCAGACAAAACCCATTCTACTGGTTAGTTGCTCTGCCGCTTATTGCCCTGTTAGTGGGATTGTTTGCTGCTTATCGCTTGATCAAACAACGTGGCCGTTCTCGTTGATACGGAGTTCCTTCACCACCCTTTATTTTCGTGATGAGTGAGCGGCGGCAGGACTTTTACCTTTGGCATTGTGCGCCTTTTAATAAAACATCTCTTGTGAACTTCACTAAGCTCTTGCCAGTCTTTTTACGAAATATGATTGGCGTTGCTATCGTGTTTCTTGGTGTCGTTGCGATGCTTATGGGTGCCTGTATTTGGGCGAGATTTCATCCAGATGATGTGACATCTGTAGTCGGCCCAGCAGGCATTTCCAATAGAGCATTTATCGAGAATTGCACCTTTGCGGACCCTACATTCGTGCTCTGTGCCTCGGATTGGCCATACACGTTTTTTGGGCCCATTTCGATGGAATCGGTTCTCTATTCGGAGGATTGTGGTGCTCGGGTATTTTGGAGCTTTGACGGCTCTGTTTTGTTAGTTCGTAAGGACGGAGCTTTCACAAGTGCCTATGATTATTCGAGACACGAGTTTATTTATTACGATTCATTTCGTATTAATGCACTTGTCGCAAGCAGAGGCGGCGTTGGCCCCGAGCAATCCAGATATCCCGACTGTAAAGGTGCACGTAAGCCATGATTATGTGCGCACGCCTCATCACACTTTTGGACTTTTTATTGCCAAGTCTCGTTGAGTTCCTTCACCACCCTTTATTATCGTGATGAGTGAGCGGCGGCGGTATCATTACGGCACATGAAATTCTCCGCCTGCATCTGGTTCATCATCGCGCTCCAATGGGTCGCACTTGGCGAGCCCGTGAAATTTCCGATGAACTTTTCTAGCCATCCACGTGCCGCTGAGGTCGAGACCCGTGTTCGCCCGGCATTGGTGCGGGATTTGAAGACGGCCGACCTAGAATTCGGTGCGCCCGTTTTTATCCGTGCATTCAAAGAAGAGCGCTTGCTCGAACTTTTTGTCGAACAGCGCAGCTCAGGAACGTTCAAACTTTTCCGCACGTATCCCATCGCCGCTGCGTCGGGAAAACTCGGCCCGAAACTCGCCGAAGGTGACATGCAGGTGCCGGAGGTATTTTACTTCGTGCCGCCGTCCGCGATGAAGCCGGACAGCCGCTACCATCTGGCATTCAATATCGGATTTCCGAACGACTACGATCGCCACCATCGCCGCACGGGCAGCTTGATCATGGTTCATGGCGACCGCGTATCGATCGGTTGTTTGGCGATGACCGATGAGAAAATCGAGGAAATCTACACCTTGTGCGCCGCCGCTCACGCGAGCGGACAGCCGTTTTTCCGGGTCCACATTTTCCCATTCCGCATGACCGAACAGCGGATGAAACGCGCGGCCAATCATGAATGGGAGCCGTTCTGGCGAAACCTGAAGTCAGGATACGAGGCCTTTGAAAATAAGCGCATCCCGCCAGAGGTCAGCGTGCGCGATGGGAGTTATTTCTGTTCGCTAACGAGTCTTTGAGCCGCGATTAAATGGATCAGACAGAATCCAGCGCTGAAATCACTTTCCCCGGACCATCCACCATCACGAATTCCCATTTCCCAAATCCACCGTGCTCATTCACCGCCGCGCACCAACGGTTTGCGGCGGCTTCCTTGATATCCTTCAGCTTGTCGAAACCCTTGGTTTCAAGAATCAGGTGGTAGTCCTTGGGCTCTTTGAAACGGATCACGAAGTCCGGAATGAACTCATGCGGCTCGCCGTTGTGGAAATACGGGATGCCAAGACCTAGCCCAGCATTCTTCACGAACGCTTCCACTTGTGGATGGGTGTCGATCAAATAGGTGGCGGATTGTTCCCACTGCTTGGTATCGGCAACAACATAGTTGAGGTGGCTGTTTACAACCTCGCGGACATCGCGTCCCGTCCAGAAATCCACTTCCGCCGTCGAGCCATCACCTCGGGATTTTTCCAGCAACGGCAACTCCGGCGCTTCTCCCTCGGTCGTGTCACCTCGCAGATTGTTCCGCAAAATCTCTACCAACCACCCGTAGTAAGGTGACAGGAACAAATCCTTCACATCCGCCGGTGGATTCACCGTGACCTTGCTTTCCACGTATTCACGGACCAAGCGCGCGATCTGCGGAAACAGCGATGCCACCGGAATCTCACACCGATCCTGACTGCGATATTCACGCGTCAAGGATGCCGCCGCCTCGAAAACCAGCTCCTGAATCCGTCGGTCCTCGCGAAACTCCTTCAGCGAAGCGGCACTGATCGTGCCGGGACCGATCAACGACGCCCTTCCCTTCTCGGAGAAACTCAGTCCTTTCAATTCGACTTCCGGCGGGATGCGCAGCGGATCGATCTCTAAGGGCGGCATCTGGTCCCACTCCAGCGTGATCCGATTGCGGACCTCCTGCACGTAGCCTTCCACTCGTGGGAAACGGATTTCAAAATGCGCCTTTTCCGGCAACGCCCGGACATGATGCCGCTTCGGCGCGGGTGGCGGCGGGCCTGAGGAATTCGCTTTGAACGGGATCAATTGGAAGGGCACGCCGAACACTTTGGCCACCTCCTCGCGCATCCTGCCGTCCTCACCCGCCTCGTAGCTCGCCCGCCGCAAGGCTCGTCCGACCACTTGTTCGCATAAGAGTTGCGACTGGAACGGCCGCAGCCCGACCACATGCGTCACGGTGTTGCAGTCCCAGCCTTCGGTGAGCATTGCCACGCTGACGATGCAGCGCAGGTCACGACCAGGAGGGTTGAGCGGGCGCTTCAGTTTGTCGGCCAGTTCTTGAAACCCTTCTGGATAAACTTCTCGCCCCATCGCATCGCGCGGCCAATCCAGTTTTCCCACAGTATCCAGCGTGAACCTCATCCAGCGGTTCTCATCGCCCTTTGAGTTTCCATCATCCGTCTCATCCACGACTTTCGAGTGAACCAGAATCGAGTGGTTTTTCTCATGCGTGTTGCGAAATCCATTCAGTTTGGATGGCGGAATTCCAACCGGGCAGGTGCCGTTGCCCAGCCATTCGTAAATCACATTCGCCAAGGCGGTGTTCTTGCAGACCAGAATGAAAACCGGCGGCCGTTTCTCATCCGTGGATTCCTGCCATTCCTCCAGCGTTTTCTCCCACAGCCCGCCGAGCATGGCGATGGGCGTGTGCGCCCATTTGAGGATCGCCTCCGGTTTAGGTCCCGTCCGGCTTCCTCCGCGTTCGCGGGCGGTGAGGCGGCCCGGCTGCATGATCCACTCCCAAATGTTGAAATAACCGGGGATGTCGCTGCCCGTGTTGTCGCGGATCGCAAGCTGGGGGATCTTCACCAGCCCGCTTTCGATCGCGTCGATCAGCCCGAAGTCGCTCACCACCCAGGGAAACGGTCGATTGGCCTCCTGCCCCACCCGGTTGAGGAAATACGGCGTTGCGGAAAGGTCGATGCAGGCGTTGATGCCGCGCAGCTTGTGGATGCGGTCGAGGCCGTCCACCCAGACGGTCGCCTCGGTCTTGTCGGACAGCCAGTCCTCGCGGGCCTCAGCGTCCATGTCTTCCCATTCCTCGGGCCGATCCACCTTCACGCGGTAGGCGTGATGCGCCTCGTCGTTGAAAACCATGATGTTCTTTTTGCCCTTCGCATCCCGCAGCACCCGGTTGACCAGCGCGGTATCGCTTTCCTGATAGCGCGTCGATTCGATCTTGAGCGCCATGTCGGTTTCGGGATCACCCTCCTTCACCACGATCAGGCCGTTGGCGATCTGCTGGAAAAGCGTTTCACGCGTCAGCCAGCGCGTGCCACGCTTGGTGTCATTCTTCTCGCCGATGCGGATCGTTTCCGTCGTCTGCACGGCCACCCCCGCCTTGACGACCCTGCCGCCATCTCCCGCGGTTTGCGGGCTTTGCGGTTGGAAGTTATGCCAATTCATCACCAGCACACGCCCTTGCTGGAGCATGCCGCGCAACTTCACCGGGACCAAATCCCGCGTCACATAGAGACTGGTCTCGCCAACCGTCGGATCGAGTTCCCGTAGGCGGTCGCGAATCGTCACGTTCGGGCAAACGATGAGCACCACATCGGAAAACCGCGCGTCGCTCCGGTTCTGCGCCTTGTTGAGGATGCTCCATGCCGCCAGCAGCCCCATCACCGTCGTCTTGCCGGAGCCTGTCGCCATCTTGCAGGCATAGCGCAGGAACCCTGCATAGCCCTGCGCCTTCTCCTCATCGGTCGGTTCATCGCGCGGCACTTCGATGCCTTGACGGAAATCCGCACGCGCCTCGGTCAGGAAAATCACCGTTTCCGCCGCCTCGATCTGCGCGAAAAACAAACGCTTCTCGCGTTCCTCGCTCCGCCAGTGGAGCAGCAGGTCGCGCGTCGTCCGCGTCACACCGGGCCATCCCTCCGCACGCCAGTCATCCAGCCGCTCCCGGATCAGGTTCACCCGCTTCAGCTCGATATGATAGCCGCCCTTGCCGGTGGAGTCCCGGCCCGGCTGGCGATAATAATACATCGCGGGCCGCCGCCCCTGCCGCCGCTCCGGCACTTGCCCTTCCATGATCCACCAATGCTCTTTCGGGGGCTCGTAGGGCGAGTTGAGGATGGGTGCGGGGACTTCGAAGCTACTCATGATTCTTGTTGGACGCGGGGAAAATGGTGGCTCAATGCTCTTCGGAAAACCACGAACGGAGTCTCTGGTTCAGGCGATTGAATGAGGGAATGGCACAAGCTTTCAGGGACTCGACGGACGCCAAATGGCCATACAGCGCGTTCGAACGCTGGATTCCGAACGCCCGCAGGATCTCCTCAAATGCCTCCTTCGGGTGCTTGGGCTTGCCGTGTGAATTCTTCCCGCCCTGCCTCTCGATCAGATCATCGATCAACGGTTGAAGCAAAAGATCCTCCCATTCAATTTTCCGGCGCGCACGATCCCGGATCAACTGATGAAGATGGGTTGAATCAAATCTCAACCAAGTCTCGATCTCCGGTTCCACCACGATAGCGTCACAACATCCGGCGTTCCATCCCTTCACGCACATTTCCTGCCTGATGGCTTCCTCCAGCGCAGCAGCCCCCCTATCCTCCCAGCCGCTGCCGTGCAGATCCCGAATGATGAGAGCATGCGAACACAAGCGTTGATAGGGGCGCAGTAGTTCAACCGCCTCACGGCTGCTGTCGCGGAACATGTCCTTGACTATTTTGTAGGCCACCCTGCGGAGCCCGAGACTCGCCTTGCGCTGATCCAGGAAAGCCGAAAGCACCAGCGGATACGCTCCGTCCGGCACCAAAACGACAAGTTGTTCGGCAGCACTCATCAGCTTAGAATTCCTGCCGCATAAATCCGCGCAAGCGAAAGTCCCTCCTGCCAATCCTTGAGTAGCGGATGCTGGTCTCCGGTCAGGACATCGGTCTCACCACTGCTCGTTTTCGAGAAACACAGCAAATCCGCCGGTTCGCAAAGGCCTACCAAGACCGGTGAATGGGTCGCCACGAGAACCTGTCCTTCATACACTGAGTTCAACGATTGAAACACCGCCTCGACCGCCTGCGGATGGATGCCATTCTCCGGCTCCTCGATAAAAAACACCCCATGACTTTGTGGAATGTATGGCAGCAAGGTCAGGGCCAGCAGCCGCAGTGTGCCATCGGACAAATGCCACGCGGGAATTTTGGTCCCACTGCTGTCGATCACCATCAGGTATTTGCTGTTATCGTCCTGCCGGGTGACCACCCGGACATCGGCAATCGGCAGCACGGTTTGCACGTGTTCGAGCCAGGCTGCCTTTCCCGCCAGCGAATCGGGAAGCGCCGCGACGAGATGGGGCAGATTGGAACCGTCCGGCGCAAATCCGGCTTTCTTGAGGGGCGGACTCGCCTGACGCATCGACTCGCTCTTGAGCGCAAGGTGAAACGCACCTTCAAACAACTGGTCGCGGAACCAATTCGCCACGGGAAACCGGTCATCCGACGGCAAGGCCCTCAGAGCGGATTCATTGGCCGCATTGCGAATCTGGAGGTTCCACTTGGTGGTTTCCGCTTTGAAATAGGAATTACCCGCCCCGGTTTTCTTGGCCACGAAACGCCACTTGCTCCGCTTCGGCGCTCTCTCGTGAATTACCGTGAATCCTTCGTGGCTCGCACTCGGAAACTCGAGTTCCAACTGGACCCGCTCGGCTCGCCGGGATTCCTCGCCTTTCGGGATCAGCCAGAGAATCTCCGCTAGAATCTGCGGCAGGGCATCCTCATCGTCATCCTCCTTCAAACCGATCCGCACCTCATAGCGGATTACCTGCGCCTCCGTCGCATGTTCAGCAACAAATCGCGGTGGGACCGCCATTTCTACTGCTAGCTCGAAGGCTCTGCCGGTGCGATGAAACAACAGTTCATCGAATACCTGTGCCTGTGCTGCCTCAAGCAAGGCATTCAGCCCGCCCCTGCCAAATGCCGCCAGAAGCTTAGGCACCTCGAAAAACGTGCTCTTGCCGGAACCGTTCGGTCCGGCCACCACATGAAACCGGCCAAGCGATTGCGAAACCGCACGCAGGCAACGGAAATTCACAGCTTCGATCTTGGTAATCATGGCGAGGACCGTGGATGTGGAGCAACCGCGTTTGCTCCGTGGTTAGGAACATTCGGGATAGAATCAGTTATAGGGAAACGGCTCATAGTCCGAAGGCTTTCTGAATGAAGTCGAGTTTCTCGATTACCTCGGGGTGGATCTCTTCCGGCTTCATCATCAGCGCGATTTCGCCGAAGTTCGTATAGTGAAATCCATGAACTCCGCCCTCTTCTAAGATCGACCCGATCACCTCCGTCCGAGACTTCTTCTTCGCAAGAAAGGTTTCCACAATCTCAGCGGGTGAAGAAGGGTTGGCAATGAAGGCATCGGCGATCTGCTCTCCAAGACCCGCACCCGCCATGCGATCAAACGCTCCCACCAAGAAATGTCGGACAGCATCAAGACCACCACTTCCCGCCTTGTCGTCGATAAATCGGGCCAGCACTGCCGGGTGCGTCAAATAGGCTTCGATCTCGTAGCGGTTCCATGCGATCCGGTTGAGCTTGCCAGTTTCCGGCAGATCACTTGCGGGAATACGTCCTTTTCCGTCGGAGTCGATGACCCAAACACCGCTGATGTCCTGACGCACGAGTTGGAGTGCGTCGAAATGCTCTTTGGGCGGCACTTCGGTGCCTCCGGGGCGGATGGGATGCTGCTTGCCACGCCAGAACGGCTGCCGGTTGAAATAGTCCTGAAGCGGGTGACCGAGAACCACCGCAAACTCCCGCAGAAGGTTCAAATCCGTGTAGCCATCCAGATAAAGAATGCCAGGTGACTCCAAAGCAGCAACCAGATCGGACTGCTGGAGAACCGTCACCGCTTTCTGTAATCGCTGGACATCCGCCACATCGGCAAGCCTCCTTGGCGTTCCGATCATCACCGTGATTTGCTCCGGCGAAGCGGAATTGAAAATCACCTCCGAATGGGTCGCGATCAGCAATTGGCTGCTTGTCTCGGCAGCCGCGCGATTGAGTTCCGCGAAAATTGTGTCTTGGAGAAATACATGAAGGTGCGCGTCCGGTTCATCGACGAGAACCACGGAGCCCTCGCGAGTGAACAAACAGGCAAGGAGCAGCAGAACTTGCTGAAAACCGCTGCCAGCGCTGAGAATATCAAAAGAAGGCGAGTCCGCGTTCTTCCGATACTCACAGATGATTTGCCCCCCCTGCGTTTGAGGGATCATAACTTCGAAACCGAAAAGACGCTGCACAGCACCTGTCAGTTTATCCCAGCGTGTGCTCGTGGACGCTTGAAGAAGGAGGTTTCTGATGACATCGCCGGGACGCTGCCTTCCCAGCAAATTACGAATGTAATCGGGTTGATAGACGGGTTCCTCCAGCGACAAGCCTCCGATTGTCGCCACGTAAACCATGTCGATATCAAGTCCCGCAAGCTTGTTGGGGTCCGCATCGTGCGAAGGTCTGACGTAGATCTGCTCCGTGGAATCCCGGTGAAACTCCATTTCCACTTTTGTCCCGTCTTCCAAAACCACTTCGATGGTGAATGTCCCGGAATAATTCCGGTTCTTCCATAGCAGATCGTAGGAGCGGACCGCCACTGCGGAGAATGCCAAGCGGGTCAGCGGAGCTTTGGTGTATGCCCTGCGGACGTTGAAATCGTTCAGCAAACGCCAGGTCTTCAGCGCCAGCGCCCATGCCGCCAACGCCTGCAGAACCGTCGTTTTACCACAGTTGTTCGGGCCAGCGAGGATGACATGGCCGCGCAGATCAAAGCGTGCCTCCTCGAAGCTCTTGAACCGTTTGATGACCACTTCCCGAATCATTTCGTCACCTCCAGTTTCTTCACCGCCAGCAATTCATTGCCTCTTGGATCGATCACCTTCACGGCGATGCGGCGTTGCTCGCCGGGTTCGAAGGGGGCGCTGGTGGTGCCGGCTAGGTGGTCCCAGACTCCTTCTTCGAATTCGACTTTGAGGCTCTTTTTCAACTTTTCCCAGGCACCGGTGCGGGGGAAGAAGGCTTGGCGGACTTTGAAGACCATGCCGTTGTAATCGGTGTCCAGAAACCAGGCGGGCACTTCCTTGCCGCTCACGGAATCGGCTTCCATGGTGACGGGATCGAAGGTTTCCAGGCCTAGCAGTTCGACCTGCCAACGCTCCGCCTTGTCCGGGCCGGGTTTGGCTTTGGAAACCTGCACGTCTGGCAGGCCGCAGACGCTGAAGACGTGGCTGCTGCGCATGTTCTTGAGCAGATCGCCCATCTGCAAATCCATGGTGGCTTGCAGGTAAAACGCGGGGATGCCGATCTTGCCGGCGTTGTCAATGAACTCGCGCGCTTTGGGATCGATGCCGAAGCCGATGACGAACAGGCGGCTGTAACGCTTCAAGCCAGCCTCGTCCCATGCCTCGCGGACCATGCGCTCAGAAATCGGGCCGGTCTCGGGACCGAAGAGGATGGCGACGGGTTCGAGGTCGATTTCAGATTTGAGATTTGAGATTTCAGATTTTTCAATCAGCGCTTCGGCGGAAAGCCCGAGGGTCTTGGCGGGCGGGCGGATTTGTTTGAGCGTAACGGTGTGGTTGCCGGGTAGGCGCAACACCGGAGCCTTGCGCAGGACTTCGATCATGCGCGTGACATGATCCTGGTATTCTTCGCTCTGGATGCCGGGTGTCACCGGATCTTCATCGAGACCCTCGGCGGTGGGAATGGTGGCCTCGAACACGAAGGGGCCGGTCACGCGGGTAACGCCTTTGACGACTTCCGGGCGGTCCACCAACACCTCTTCTGCGGCGGGCTCGTTGTTGGCGATGCTCTTGAGCGTGATGTGCGGCACGATTCCACCTACTTCTTCGCCTTTCTTGTTTTGCTTCCGCTGGTAAACGAAACCGCCAATGGGCCCGCGCTTTTCATCCTTCAATTCGTGGTAATCGAAGGTGGCCGTCAACAAGCGCTGCCGCGCCAAGGCCAGCGGCACGCGGCTGGTGTCGCAAGTGATCCAGCGTCGGCCCCATTGCTCGGCGACGTAGGCCGTCGTGCCGCTGCCGCAGGTGGGATCAATGACGAGATCGCCGGGATCGGTGGTCAGCAACAGACATCTTTCAGCAACTTTGATGTTGGTCTGAACCACATAGAGCTTCTCGTCGGTAAAACTTCCAGTGATCGTATCAGTCCAAATATTGCCGAACTCAGAAAACGGGAAATCGGTTGCAAAGCGCCTATACTGAATACTGTTCCTCGCCACATGAATTCTACCTACGGCAGCTAAACGGTTCATGCCATCGGGGTAATTGGCTTTCCAGTGAGAACCCGTTGGTGGCACGTAAGTCTTGCCCTCAAATTCAAATGGCTGCGGAACTTTAGCGGCACCTTGCGATGTAAGGTCGCTGGGCTTGTAAAACCTTGAGTCTTCCGGAAGTTCAATTTCGCCACGCTTCTCTGACACGGTCACTCCTCTAAAAGTTCCATCAGCCAACAGCACCCAGTTTGCTCCTTGTTCGCCAGGGCCAACTTGTTTGGGATAAAACAGCTTGTTGATTTTTACGTGAGGTTTGTCCTTCGCATACCAAAGCAGGAAGTCGCCAAGTGTTGCCAGTAGATTGGTTTCAAAGCCGGAAGTAGTCTGAAAGGAAATCTGACTCACGAAATTCTCCGCGCCAAACACCTCATCCATCAATTCCCGGACGTGGTGCAGATTTTCATCCGAGATCTGCACAAACACCGATCCCGAATCATTGAGCAACTCCCGAGCGACACGCAACCGGTCGCGGAGGTAGGTGAGGTAGGAGTGGAGGCCGAGTTCCCAGGTGTCGCGGTAGGCTTGGACCATTTCGGGTTCGCGGGTGAAGTCCTGGTCCTCGTTGTGCTTCACCTCGCGCTTGCGGATGAAGGGCTGGAAATTCGAGCCGAATTTCACGCCGTAGGGCGGATCGATGTAGAACATCTGGACCTTGCCGGCCATGTGCTCGAACTGGAGCAGCGAGTTCATGCAGACCAGCGAATCGCCGAGCATCATGCGGTTCACCCACTGGTCCGGGTATTCGTAGGCCTTGAGCACCTGGTCGTGGAGCGAGCGGTCCTGGCAGCCGAAGAGCGAGGTGAGGAAATCGTCCTGTTTGTCGCGCTTGTGGCCGGCGAGGGATTCGAGAATGACCTTGGTGGAGAGCCGCTCGTGGATGAAGAGCGGCAGCGTGGGCACCTCGAAGGACGGGCGCTCCGCCTTGCCCGTCCAGTTGAGGAAGGGGCCGGACATCGTGGCGAGCGCGCGTTTCGCCTCGCGGATGGCTTTTTCGAGCCGCTGGATATCCGCGTCACGCTCCTTACAGGGAGCTTGCATGGCGAGTGCGGCGAGCTGTAACCCGTGGTCGGCGAGTTCGGCGATGAGTTTTTCGGCATCCTCGCGGGCTGGGTTTCCCTCGTCCCATACGAGTTCCGGGGCGAGCGAGGAATCGTAGCGGTACTTCGCCGGTGCCTTGGTTTTCTTGAAATGCGCTTGCGCCCCGATCTCCGGACGCGCGGGAGAGGTGGCCTCGGGATGGGAGTAAGCTTGCGGGGCGGGGGCGGTTTTCGCGACTTTCTTGCGGGCTGCCATGAGTGACACGAAACCTAGCGAAGGCTGGTAAAGTGGGAAGGAGAAAGAAACTAGCCTGCATCACATCAGCTGCGGCGAGAGCTCGGCGAGCCATGTGGCGAGGTCGGTGGCGGCAGGGGTCTCGGGTAGTGCGTCGAGGTTGTTGAGGTTCCAGCGGAAGGCGAGCTTGTAGCCATCCCACTCGCCAGCGCCGCCGCACTCGCGGATCCAGGTGGCCGCACGCTGATTTTCTACCAGAGTGTAGGCGACCATTTCTTCCACTCCGGCGCGGAAGGCGGTGATCCACATGATCGCCAGCAGAAGGGTGCCGATGCCTCGGCGTTGGTCGTCATCGAGCACCATGATGGAAATTTCTGCCTCGGCGGGTTTGTGGAGATTTCGCCACCAACTGGCACCACCCACACCCGGAAACTTGCGGCTCGGATCCAATACCGTCCAAGTCATGTGGCGCGTGCGGTCTTGGTCGAGCAGCCGATCTAGCATTTCCTTGCCGAGCATTTCACCCGTGCGCGACCAGAACCGCTGGTAGCGAGCCTCGGGCGTCAAGCGCCGATAAGCCTCCGCGACGAGTGCGCGGTCGTCCTCGATCAATGGCCGGACGATCACCGGGGTGCCATCGCGCAACAAAAGCTCAAGGCGGTCATTCATGATCATGAGGTAAAGAACGGTGGCTACTCGCGCTCGGCAAGAGCCAATGCGGCAGCACAGATGGATCGCCCCAAACGCGGACGAGCGTGGTTTTTTCGCCGTCCGCCGCGTGGGTGTTGGCGATGAGCAGGCGGGTGCTGCCTTTTTCCAAATCCCAGCCATCGGTCTCGCCGCTCGGCTGCCATGCATCGCGCAAAAGCCGCTCAAGCGTCTCCTCGCGCAAGCCACAGGCAACATCCCACTCGTGGCATTCCGCCGATGACGCAACCTCGCTCTGCCGGGGCCAGCGCTCGATTCGGAAACTTCTGCAACGCGCCCATGCCCGCAATCTCGGCACGATGAAAGTCATCGCCTTCAAAGCGAGACGCGCCTGCCAACCATCGAAACGCAGGTCCAAGCCACGCAGCGGTAACATCCGCGTCACCAGCGATTGGTAACCCGCACGACCCATCGCGCCGAAATAAATCACAGAATCCGCGACCACCCGCACCGGCCCGCCGCCATAGACGAAGCCCCGCCATTTCGCCGTGCCGCGCGTGGTGAAACGCTGCGGATGCTTGGAAATGAGGAGTTTCTCCGCAACGCCATAGCCGACTTGCTGGCGCAGATAGGCAAGCAGCGAGGACCGCCGCCAATGCCAGACGAACGCGCCCGGCGCGAAGCCCAGCCGGTAGCCAGCATCGCTCAGCCGCCAGCAGAAATCCACGTCGTCGCCTGCGGTGTGAAACTGCGGATCAAATCCGCCCACTGCTAGAAACGCGGATTTCCGCACCGCCAGATTGCAGCCCGGCAAATGCTCAGCCTCCACATCATCGAGCATCACATGGCTCGGCGCACCGGGCGCCGCGCAGACCACCGCCTCACTCCACGATTGCGGCGGCGGCGGAAGATTCAGCCCACCGGCAGCGGCGAAGCGCCCACAGGCAAAAACCCGGTCCAGCCGCAGCAGCCATTCGCGATCCGGCATGCAGTCATCATCGGTGAAGGCC
>JBGSLX010000236.1:0-8107 GCA_041740475.1 Akkermansiaceae bacterium
GACGACGATGAATTCGTCGAACTCGACGACCGCGTGACCACTGCCAATCGTTATGGAAACGCCGTGCTGGTGAGCATCCATTTTAATAGCGGTCCATCTCACCTACGCGGCCCGGAAACATACTACTGGCGTGTGGACAGCCACGGTCTCGCCGTCCGTTTGCAACAAGCGATGACCTCCACCAGCCCCGCCGAAAATGGCAATCGTGGTTTGGTGCGTCGCCGCCTGCGCCTGACGCGCAACCCGCAGATTCCCTGTGTGCTAATCGAGTGTGGTTACCTGAGCCACCCTGCCGAAAGCCGACTTGTGGAGAACCCGGACTATCGTCAAAAAATGGCATCCGGCATCGCCAGCGCGATCCGCAAGCAGTCGGAGATCGGTGACGCTGGCACCGGCCCCCTACCCCGACCGATTTACGCTCCTCCGAGTCGCCCGACCGATGGCCCGGAGTGAAGCGCGATGCCACGATTTCTAGGCTGACGGTGGAGCGCCCATTTCACACAATTTCTCGGCAATCACGGATGCCGCTTCTTGCACCGAAATGGCTCTACCGATTTCGCTCTGCATCGATGTCATGCGCACGCCATCCAGCCCACACGGCGTAATCGCGAAAAACGGCGGGAGGCTTTCATCGGTGATGTTGATCGCGAAGCCGTGCATGCTGATCCATTTCCTGACGCCCACGCCGATGGAGGCGAGCTTGCGATTTTCCACCCATACGCCAGTGAGTCCGTCGCGACGGCCAGCGGTGACGCCGAATTCCGCGCAACTGCGGATCAGCACGTCCTCCAGCATGCGCAGGTGCTCGTGAAGATCCCTGCCGCGTCGGTTGAGATCGAAAATCGGGTAACCCACCAGTTGGCCGGGACCGTGAAACGTGGCTTGTCCACCGCGGTTGGTTTCGACCACTGGAAACGGCAGCGACGTGGCATCGCGCAGCGACGATTGATCCCGCAAGCGACCGATGGTGTAAACCGGCTCGTGCTCCAAAAGAATCACCGTTTCCGCGCCATCGCCTGCCAAGATCGCATCGACGTGCTGTTGCTGAAGCCGCAATCCGTCTTGGTAGGTGACGAGTTGGGGAAGATGGAGAATTTCAATCACGATCAGAAATTTCAAACGAGGCGACGGTCCAGAAGCTTCGCCTTGAGCGGATCAGACGCTTGCAGGTGAGCAATGGCAATCGCTAAGGCATCCGCCGCATCAGGAGGGGGAGTTTCTGCTAGACCGAGCAAGGCGCGCACCATGAAAGCGACTTGTGATTTATCCGCCGCGCCATTGCCGACGACGGCGCTTTTCACCTTCTTCGGTGGATATTCGTAAACGAGCAACCCGTGATCTGCCGCCGCGATCAATGCCGCCGCCCGCGCCGCGCCCATGGTGATGGCCGTGCGGTGAGACTGCACGTAAATGATTCCCTCGACCGCCACTTCGTCGGGCTGAAACTTCTGGATCACGTTCGCCAAATGCGTGCGGATGGCAGACAAAGCGGCAGATTGACTGAGTCGCTGTGGGATGGTGATCGTGTCGTAGCTCAGCACCACCGGCTTTCGCGGATCTCCCTCCAGCACCGCGTAACCAGTGTTTCTCACAGCAGGATCAATGGCGAGCACGCGCATGGGAGTGAGGTTCTGCAAGTGGGGCACGGGCAGCTTGTCCGTGGGAAAAAATCACGGGCGGGCCGCCCGTGCCCCTTTAGCGAGTCAATGTGTGCAATCAAACTGCCAATCACCTGCGCTTTTTCTTCGGGCCGCCGCCGGTTTTGCGGCGCACGGGCTTGGGCGGTGAGTCGTCGAGAAGTGCGGTGTAGATGTAGTCGAAATTTTCCAACTTGCGGCGGGGAATGACCTGATCGACGAAAATTTCGACGGACTTTGCATAGTCCAACTCGTCAGCGGTGAGGATCGTAAAGGCGTCGCCTTCTGCCTCTGCGCGACCGGTCCGGCCGATGCGGTGCACGTAGTCTTCGGCATTTTCTGGCACGCGGTAGTTGATGACGTGGGAGACGCCAGAAATGTCGATACCGCGGGCGGCGACGTCGGTGGCGACGAGGATTTCATAATCGCCAGATTTGAAGCCAGCCAGCGCCTTCATCCGGTCCACTTGATTGATATCAGAATGCATCGCCGCGACTTTTTTCTGGCCAGTGGTCTTGATCAGAGCGGTCAGCTCGTCCGCTTCTTTGCGAGTGCGGGTGAAAATCATCACCGAGTGGTAATCCGTCTCCTTGAGCAGCGCGAGCAGCAGCTCATCCCGCTGATCCATCGCCACTGGGTAAAACGCGTGGGTCACGGTGGATGCGACGGCACGGCGAGCGATCTCGACTTCGAGCGGATTGACCAAGCACCATTGAGCAAACGTTTGAATGGCTGGCGGCATTGTCGCCGAGAAAAACAGCGTTTGACGGCCTTCCCATGGACACAGATTGACGATTTTCCGTACCTGCGGGAGAAATCCCATGTCGAGCATCCGGTCCACTTCATCGAGAATCAGCACTTTGATTTCCCCGAAACGCATCGATGTGCGGTAAAAGTGATCTACCAGTCTGCCGGGCGTCGCGACGACGATATCCACGCCTGCGAGCAAATCCTCCGACTGCTTGCCGAGGCCGACGCCGCCGTAAAGCAACGCGACTTTCATGCCGGTGTGTTTGCCGTATTTCTCAAACTGCTCGGCCACCTGATGCGCGAGTTCGCGGGTAGGCTCCAGCACGAGAATCTGTGGTTTGCCCATTTTTTCGATCTTCGAAAGGGTCGGCAGCGCAAAAGCAGCGGTCTTGCCGGTCCCAGTCTGTGATGCCCCGATCACATCGCGCCCTTCCAGAATCACCGGTATGGCCTGAGCCTGAATCGGGGTGGGTGTGGTGTAGCCCGACTCCTCGACGGCTTTTAAAACGGCTGCGGTGAGCCCAAGTGTGTCAAATCCCATGCGGCGGACTAGGTAATGAGCGGTAGCCCTGCGGTCAAGGGGCGTTTCGTAAGCGCGTCTTCCCATCTCAAGCGGTCAGCGGGGAAAAATACCCGCTTGCTCGCCGCCATGACTCCACTCCATAAGTCTCGTCATGAACGAAGAAAAAGCGTTGTGGAAAGTTAGTTCTTCTCAGTGGTTGGGGCTCGGTGCCTACACGCTCGCAGGCGTGGTGGCGATCGGGATCATCATCGGCGGTTTCTTTTTTCCACCCGCTTGGATCGCCTTGCCGCTGCCATTGCTTTTCGCGCTGTGGAATTTCTTGGTCATCCGCTCGCAAATTTACGAACTCAGTTGCGAGCGCCTGCGCATCACCCGCGGTGTGTTCAACCTGCACATCGATGAGATCGAACTCTACCGCGTCAAAGACTCAGTCGTTTTGCGTCCGTGGTGGATGCGACTCACTGGATTGGCCTCAATTTCCCTCGAAACCTCGGATCGCTCGTTGCCACAACTCGTCATCCCCGGCGTCCCTGATGGCTGGAATCTGCGCGAGGTATTGCGCAAACAAGTCGAAATCCAGCGGGACAAAAAACGCGTCCGCGAGATGGATTTCGACGACAATATGGACGGCGGGATGGGTTGAAGGAAATTAAGAAGCCGAGCAGGAGCTCGGCGTGCCCGGGTAGCGTGATGTAAAAGCCGAGCAGGAGCTCGGCGTTCCCGGGTTGGCTGATTGCTCGACTTACGCGGATTTGAGCCGGGATTCGATCAATGCCGCGAGTTTGAGTGGAGTCCCCAAATTTTCAGGAGCGAGCTCTTCTGGGGTGAGTTCCATACCGAAATAATCTTCTACGGCGGACGCCAGTTGAGCGATGGCCTCGGAGTCTAGGCCCGCAGCGATCAAGTCGCCATCTTCCGGGAAATCCCAGTCCAATTCCACGATTCCCTCGTCATTGAGCCAATCGATCAACTCCGTCGTATCTGGTGCTTTGTTTTTTCTCACTCGCATGCGGCGCGACGCTGCGACGATACTTGCGGATTCATCAAGCGGAATTTCAAAACACCACTTCGGACCCTAGTTTTCCAGCTTCTACACGTCCTTGGTGGCCATTTTGAATCGCCGCACGCAAGACCTCTGCGGCCTCTGGTTCGCCATGCACGAGCCAAACGTTGTGTTTCGGCCCAGTGGTGCGATTGAAATAATCGAGCAGCTCTGAGTGGTCCGCATGACCGGAAAATGAGTCCACAATCTGAATGTCAGCGCGCACTTTGTAGCGGCCGCCGAGGATGGACACTTCCTTGTCGCCATCACGAATCCGGCGTCCAAGGGTGTTTTCCGCGCAATAACCGACAAAAAGCACGGTGGTTTTTGAGTCGCCGATGTTGTTTTTCAAGTGGTGAAGAATCCGTCCAGCCTCGCACATGCCGGATGCAGAAATGATGATCGCGGTGCCATCGATGTCGTTGAGCGCCTTCGAGCCGCTGACAGATCGCACCAGCGTGAGATGCTCAAAACCAAACGGGTTCTGACGGTCGAAGAGCGTTTGGTAAACCTCCTCGTTGAACGAATCCGGGTGCAATCGGTAAATTTCCGTGGCGCTCACCGCCAGCGGGCTGTCCACATAGACCGGAATCTCGGGGATTTCCCCGTTCTCAAACAGCTCGTTGAGCACGATTAAAACCTGCTGAGTTCTTTCGACTGCAAAGGCCGGAATCAAAATCTTTCCGCCGCGTCTAACGGCTCGGCGGAGTATTTCCGCGAAATGAACTCCCATCCCGGGCGGGGCTTCGTGCTCGCGTCCGCCGTAGGTGCTTTCCATGAGTAGAAAATCGACATCTTGCGCCATCACCGGATCGCGCAAGACCTCGTTGCCGCCGCGCCCGACATCGCCAGAAAAAAGAAACCGCTTCTTTTTCCCGTCTGCTTGATCGTTCACATCCAACAAAATCTGCGCGCTGCCGAGGATGTGGCCAGCGTCGATAAATGTGACCGTCACGCCATCGCAGAGCGGCAGCGGACGATTGTAGCCGATCGTGACAAACTGGCGCAGACAGAGTTCCGCATCGCGCTCGCTGTAGAGCGGTTCTACCGGCTCTAGGCCTTGCCGCTGGCGATGTTTGTTGAGCCAGTCGATGTCGCTTTCCTGAATGCGGGCGGAATCCGCGAGCATGATTTGGCAAAGATCACGCGTGGCGTGGGTGGCGTAGATGTTGCCAGAAAAGCCATGTTTCGTGAGGTTGGGCAGGTTCCCGCTGTGATCGATGTGCGCATGGGACAGGATCACCATATCTATGGACTTGGGATCGAAGTGCGGAAAACCACAGTTCACCTCGTAGGCATGCTTGCGCGATCCTTGGTAAAGCCCGCAGTCCAGAAGGATGCGCTTGCCGTTGATTTCGAGTAGGTGTTGAGAGCCTGTGGTGGTGCCAGCCGCACCGCAGAATTTGAGTTTCATGTCGGATTTTTTGGTAGTGATTTGCTGTAAACGAGAGAGTCGCGCCCGCTGGCCTCATATTGCTCGCGGCGGCGCTGCGGCAGCGAATGAACGGCCGCTTGTTGATAGCCGAGGCTGCTGAAAAACGGTGCCGCGCGGTTGGTCAACGCGAAGACATGCGGGATGGCTTTGCTCTGTGCGACCTGCTCGGCGTGCGCCACCAGTTGCTTGCCGTATCCCCTGCCCTCGTGCGCTTGTTTGACATACAAACAAGCGACTTCCGCCGTAGTTTCCTCGGGATATTCGTGCAACGCGACGCAGGCCACGACGTTGTCGTCAATGGTCATGACGTGAAAATCCTCGATGCGCGTCTGGATGTCCTCGTAAGTGCGCTCGACGAGCTTGGTGCGACGGACCGAGCGACCGATCATGCCCAGCAATTCGGGAATGTCCTCCTCGCGCAAGGGTCGGATCATCCGATAGCTATCGGCGTGGATCATGTTGCCGACGCCTTCGTTCGAGAAAAGTTCGTCCACTAGCACGCCTTGGCGGCGACCATTCAGCACGTGGACACGCGGCACTCCCCGTCCGCACGCAGCAGCGGCCGCACGCAACAAAGCGACGCCTTCTGGATTGGTGATTTTTTCCAGCGAAACGGCGTCCGCCGCGCGGATCGCGTGGGCTGGTGCGCCGTTGATCAGAATTTCCTCCTCGATCAGGCAAATGATTTTGGTCACGCCGATCCCAAGCGCAAAGTCCACCACCGCCTCATCCAGCGGCCCGGTGGCTGAGGCATCGAGCACGGCAGATTGGCCGCGCACGAGGATGTCCAGAGTTTCACGCACCGCGCCCGGATCGACGATCGGACGAGAAACTCGCGCCGCCATGATCTCGCACTCCAGTGTCCAATCGAAAAGATCCTTCAAATCCCCGCCCAGCACGCCGAGCACCAGTTTCACTCCCAGATCTTCCAGCACCGCAAGATCGAGCAAAGTCTCAGCCACCGCTGGCTCAGGCAACAAACCAGCTTCGATCAGCACGAGAAACACTTTGCCCCGAAATTGGGGGATGTATTGCAGCACTTCTCGAACGTCGTTTGGCTGAGCCATGCCCGTGTCTATCAAAGCCACATAAGCCGACAAGTATGGGTTTTACCCATAAACTGACTCGCCGAGCCGCCAGCCCACAGCTTCACTGCCGCTGCCATGCACCATGATTTGATCCAACTCCTTCGCCGTCGTGAGTCTGTTATCGCCGATCACGCATGGCGGGACCGAGATGCCGCCGCTCATTTGGACGCGCTCAAACAAGTCTCAGAGGAAATTTCAGCATGGTCAGAAGCGCACATCCAAGAGTGCGATGCGCGTCTCCGGCATTACCTGACGAGCTGTAGTTTCGCCAAGGCACTCGCCCATCTCGAACAAGGAGCCGTTTCCTGAATCAACTGCCTCATGAATCTTCTTCCATCAGCAACGCATCAGACTAACCTAACCCGCAAATGAAAATCCTGCTTTTTTTATTCGGAATACCTATGGCCTGGGCACTTGGATACATGACCGAGCCAGCATTTCGCGCCACGATTGCTGGAACTACAACTCACCCGCAAATCGCCACCGAGCTGCCAGTTGAATCGGAGCCAGATCCGTTAGCGACGACCTCACCTGTCGAACCGCTCCCAACTCCCGAGCCCGAACCAACTCCCGAGCCCGAACTCACTCCCGAGCCTGATGTAGTGCCAGAAGAGTCCGAAGCCGAACCAGCGGCAATTCTTCAACCGGAACCAGCGCCTGAGGACGAAATTAAGCCTGCTCCAGAAGAGGAATCACTCCCTGAAGAGTCTGAGGTGAAGAGCAGCACGGGCGACGCCGATGTCGTGAAAATCATGCAGACCAGCATCCGCAACCGTGAAATTTGGGAAATTAAGGCCAACCAAGTGATCGATTGGAAAGCCGAGCCGGATGAGACATTCGAGGGTCAAGTGTTCCAAATCGGCATCGCGACCTACAAGGCCGAGACCGTGATGGGCGAAAAAAACATCTTAGCCAAAGCACTGATCAAAAATGGCAAAGTGGTGAAGTGGATCTGGCCCAAGAGCGGCGCAGAAATCAAATAAAGCCTACATCGCGTGATCGCTGATAGAATGTTTCTCATGCGACTGCTTGCCAGCATGTAAGTTGTTCCCTATTCCACACAGCATGCATTGGAATGATACGTTTCTCACCCTCTTCGACCGCTGTGTCGTGACTTACCTCGCTGGCAATACCGATTTCAGCACTTACTTCTCGCCTGATGACCTGGCATTTCTTGCTGAGATCGGCTGCCGCCAGCGGGAGTTTTTCGACTTCGTGGAAGACTTTTGCGAGGATCACACACCATCTCCGGGCACCGCGCTGTTGATTGCTGCGGTTCGCCGGGATTTCCTACTGAGCGTGCAACAAAATGTGCTAGCAGATGGCCCTGACCTTTCGCGCGATGACGTTCCATCTTTCGGCGATGAAATAGGTGGAATCCACTATTTGCCGCGCATCCTTGCCAAAGCCCGCGCTAAGCTGCGCGGAAAACTCGACCCCGATCTGATGTATGGCTGCGGCGGAGATCGGAATTTTCTGCTCAAACAAGGAAACCTCCACCCCGCAGATTTTCTCCGCCGTGTCTGGGCTGCGGGCGATGATGATCAGCAAATCATCGATTGGATCGCTCAAACCGCCCACTGACCTCCATCCAATTCCGGGCTTGCCTCATATCGGTCTGCCTCGTATTTC
>JBGSLX010000237.1:0-4094 GCA_041740475.1 Akkermansiaceae bacterium
AGTTTGCGCGAGTTTGCCGATTTCGTCGTGCCGCTGGACTGGTAGTTCTGGCAGCGCCTGCTCGGTGCCAACCAAAGGCAGTGATTTTGCCATGCTGGCGAGCGGACCCGTGACGCGGCGAGCCATTCCCCAGCCCAGCGCGAGCGAAAGCAACCACAGAAACCCCAGCGCCAGCCATGTGTCGGAGCGCTTCATCGCGTGCAAATGAGTCGATGCAGGTCTGACAAAGAACACCTTGGTTTCACTCGGTCCGGGCAAGCCCACGATCCACAAGCCTTTCGCCCGGGTGCTCACTTTCCCGTCCAAAGCGGCCGGAAATGAATCGCTGGGAAGGATTTTAAAATTGCTACCAAATATCTGGCCAGTTCGTTCGTGAATGAAATAGACATCTGCGCCGATGATTTCACCAAGCTGCTCGGCCATTTTTGCCGTAAGCGGCAACCGACTGCGTTCGAGGAAACTCGTGTTCACTCGCGCCAGCTCTTCAAACGCACGTCGCTCCTCGCGCTCGATGCGCCGCTCGAAGGCCCAGATCAGCGCGAGCGAGCCGAGCAGCACAAAAATCATCACTCTCGACGCCATCCAAACGGCTAGACTGTCCGAGCCTTTGAAGGCGGCCGATGCATCCGGTGCTCGCTTCATGCCGATGGAAAAATGGGCATTGAGATCCATCTAGGGATTCGTTTTTTCTTTTGGTCCAACATCGTCAAAACATCCGCTTTTTTCTCCGCGCTTGCAGTGGCGAGTCGAGGTCGCAAGACTTCGCGCATGTTCACCCCGAAGTGGAAAAAAGAAGCAATTCTCCTCTCCAAAGGCTGCCAGAAATTCATCCATTACAAGCGCGATCTTCTCAAACCCGGTTTGCTGGATGAGATCGAATCGCGCCGCATGGATCTTCTCAAGTCGATCAAAGCAGGTGACCGCAAACAGGCAACCGAGGCCTCGAAACAACTGCAAGCCGCGTGCGAAAACTCCCTGCCGCATGAAAAACCGCTCGGCTGGTTCGAGGAAAACGTCGAGGTCATGTTCGTCGCAATCGTCATCGCGCTGGGACTGCGCGCCTACTACCTCCAGCCATTCCGCATTCCCACCGGCTCGATGCAGCCGACGCTCAACGGCATCGTCGGCACGCCGCTCGCCCGAGAAGAATGGCCGTCTTTACCTCAGCGAATGCTGGAAAAAGTGCTGCGTGGTCGTTCCTACGTGCATGTGGTCAATGACCGCGACCGCTCGCTAGCCGTGACTCCAGATAACCGAGTGGACATCCGTGACATGCAGTTCCTGCACTTTTTCAGTCGCTCACAGATTCATTTCACCGACTCGAAGCCGCTGCGACTTCCGGCTCCATCTACGCCTTGCCTCCAAATCGGTTTGAACCGTGCGTTCCAGATTGCGGGGAGCAACCGTGGGCGACTTCCCGCTGGCACGGTTTTAGCGGAAGGCACCGTTGACTCCGGCGATCTGGTGTTGGTGGACAAATTTTCCTACCACTTTCGCAAGCCCAAGCGCGGCGAGGTGTTTGTGTTCGACACACTTGGCATACGCGGGATTCACGCGCGCAGCGGTGAACAGGCGGCGGGTTCACACTACATCAAGCGCCTGTGCGGCGTACCGGGTGACACCCTCAGCATCCAGACGCCGAATTTACTGATCGATGGAAACATTGCCCAAGAACCTGGCATTCAGCGCGTCATTCGTGGCGAGGGAGCGTTCCAGATCAATCCAAGCGGCTATGTTTTAGCCGATCCCAGTGAACTGAGAGGACGACCCAAAACCATCTCTCAATATCTGGCACGCCCCACCGACACCATGTCGTTATCCGCCACAGCACGCCCCGGCTTGCGCGAATACGCGGCTCTCGGCGACAACACAGGCAACTCATTGGATTCTCGCTACTGGGGGACGGTCAAAGAGTTCAATCTCGTCGGCCCAGCGTTGTTCTCACTCTGGCCTATCACCACCGGCCACTGGGGATTCATCCGTTGACCGCGCTGTGAGTGACTCCCTCCAAATCACCCGCCGCGCGAAGTCGAACCTCGCTTTTGCGCTGCGGATTCTGCCGCGTGAGCGCCGGGCTGATGCGGTGGTTTTTTATGCGTTTTGCCGCACTCTCGACGATCTGGCGGACGCCCCGGGCATTTCGGCAAATGATCGGGCCGCAGGTCTAAAGGCTTGGAAACAAGGACTCCTCGTCGGTTTTCAAGCACCCAATGCGCTGGAGCTGGAAGTCAGCGAGCTGCGCAAACGTCATCAAATCCCCACTGAGTATCTCACTGCGATCATCGACGGCTGCGAAATGGACCTCGATCCACAGCGATTCCAGACTTGGGATGAATTGAAGGGCTACATCTGGAAGGTCGCCTGCGCGGTGGGGCTGGTTTCAACGCGGATCTTTGGCTGCAAAAACCCGGCTGCGGACGCCTATGCGATCTCTCTAGGCCGGGCACTGCAACTGACGAATATCTTGCGCGACATTCGCGAGGACTATGAAAACGGCCAGCGCATCTATTTACCCATCGAGGATCTCACGCGCTTCGATTATCGGGAAACCGACCTTGCTGCGGGTGTGTGCGATTCACGATTCGTCGCGCTGATGGAATTCCAAGCAGGACGCGCCGAGTCATTTTTTCAAGAAGCCGAGCGGATTTTGCCCGCTGACGACTATCAGGCACTGGCCCCGGCGCGGGTGATGAGCGCCATTTATCGGCAGTTGCTCGCGCAAATGCAGCAAGATGGTTTCCGCGTCTTTGAGAAGCGCTACCGTATTTCCGACATCCGCAAGCTCGCTATTCTGACGAAGCATTGGATTGCCAAAAAAGGCTAATTGGGAAGATGGGAACCACGAAAAGCACGAGATTCGCGAAAGAAGAATGCAATTCATCCTTCGCCATTTTCGTCGATTTCGTGGTCTCGACTTCCAAATTGAGAATAAGCGCCTGAGTCGTTCATTTTCCTAAGATTTCGAGATTTTCGTGGTACCCGTTCGCGGATTTAGGATTAGTTTTCACGCCACAGACCCATGCACATGCTCAAAGTCATTCCAGCCGCCGCCATTATCCTCGCCGGGTGTATTCCGCCGCCAGATGTTCCACCACCGCGTTTTCGTCCGAATCCTCCCTATGCGCCCGATGTCGTCGATCCCATGCTTGATGACCGCCAGTCCTATCAAACTCCAACTCCCCCGCCACCGCCGACGCGTCCCGGTGAGTATCCGACCGCGCAGGCTACAGCGAATCCCAACGAGGTGCTCAGCCCTTATGAGCCTTACAACGTGATCAACATTGAGGGCTTTAATTCAGGCCAACTCGCCAGAGATCCCTCGAACAACCAAATCTTCCGCGTGCCGTGATTCAATCCGCCGCTGGAGCCGTTCCGTTGCGGATGATGTCTAAGAAACTCTGAGTCTCGAGCGAGGCACCACCGATCAGCGCACCGTCGATGTCTGGGCAAGCCATCAGTTCTGCGGCGTTGTTCGGCTTCACCGAGCCGCCGTATTGGATGCGGATGCGTGATGCGACGTCGGCACCGTAGAGGCCGGAGAGAAGCGAACGTACAAAAGCATGCGCGTCTTGTGCTTGCTGAGAAGTCGCAGTCACTCCGGTGCCGATTGCCCAGACGGGTTCGTAAGCGATCACCGTTTCGAGAACATCCTTTTCAGAAATATCCTTGAGTCCGTCCGTCACTTGAGTGCGCAAAACCGTTTCGAGGCAACCACCTTCGCGCTCGGCGAGAGTTTCACCGATGCAAAAGATCGGCTTCAAATTCGCTTCACGAGCTTTCTTGATCTTGGCGTTGATGAAGGCGTCCGTTTCGCCATAAATCGCGCGGCGCTCGCTGTGACCGAGGATCACGTAATGCACGAAAAACTCGCGCAGCATAACCACGCTGACCTCACCCGTGTAAGCACCGGCGTAGAACTGCGAGCAATTCTGCGCCGCGATCTGGATGGCATGCGCATTTTGCACCGCAGTGGCGGTGTGCAGCAGCTCAGCCAGCTTCGGGAGTGAAACAAATGGCGGAGCGATCACGATTTCACAGGGGAAATCTTGGCCTTGGAGCTTCGAGAGGAAACTTTTCACAAAGTCCTCCGTCTC
>JBGSLX010000238.1:0-3494 GCA_041740475.1 Akkermansiaceae bacterium
CGCACCCGACTTCGAATCCGATGCCCGGGCGCTTCTTCAGAAGAAGAAAAACCTGCGTCTGATGAAAATGAACGACTCTTACCTGCTTGAAAAACAAGCCCCAGTCATTCGTTCATGCCCCGGCGGTATCATGGTCATGGACCGCGACCACACGGCACTCGGACTCGACAATCTCGAATCCAAAGTGGTCACCAAGCGCCCACCCACCGGCGAGGAAATGCGAGCCATGCGCTTCGGCTGGCGGATCGTCAAACACGTGAAATCCAACGCCATCGTCTATGCCGGAGCTGACCGCACACTCGGCATCGGCGCAGGGCAAATGAGCCGGGTCGATTCCTCACGCATCGCCATTTGGAAAGCCAAAGAAGCTGGGCTCGATCTCAAAGGCAGCGTCGTCGCATCAGACGCGATGTTTCCATTTGCCGATGGCCTCCAATCCGCCATCGATGCGGGTGCCACAGCCTGCATCCAACCCGGCGGCTCGATTCGCGACGAAGAAGTCATCGCCGCTGCTGACGCCGCAGGCATGGCCATGGTGTTCACCGGTCACCGCCACTTCAGGCATTGATCACGGGACAAACCAATCCTTCCTTGCCAATTCACAAGGCGCTGACGTATCAATTCCCCACCGCGCTCAATGCACGGTCCCGTGGTCCAATGGATAGGACGATGGCCTCCGAAGCCGTAGGTGGTGGTTCGATTCCACCCGGGACCACCAGTCGCAAATCATTCATAATGGCTGATTTGCGAAATCGTTAGCAACAAACAGGTTAGACTCCCCTGCTGGAGAGCCGTAACTCGATTTTTGGTTTGAATTTCCACATCTCAATGACCGAATCTTGATTTTGTGAAAAGACACATTGCGTGACGGAATGAAGCAGTAGGTTGCGTAGGTGTCATGGAAGTTTTTGCGACCAGCGAAGCATCTCGTGAGCTGGATTTTAAATAACCCGGAACGTCAATCAAACGACACAAACCTAACAATATGAACTACAAGCCCAGCACCAATCGCCGGAGCGTCATCAAGCTCCTCACCGCCACCGCCGCCGCTCCACTGATACTGCCGAGAAGCCTTTTCGGAGCGGATGCCCCCTCAAAGAAAATCACTCTCGGAGTCATCGGCATTGGCTGGCAAGGAGGCTCAAATTTGGACAATTTCCTCAACGAGAATGACTGCCAGGTGGTTGCCGCTTGTGACGTCGATGAAAAACACCTCCAAGGGGCCATCAACAAGATCAACAACAAATACGGCAACAAGGATTGCAAGGGCTACAAAGACTTCCGCGAGTTGCTCGAACGCAAAGACATCGATGCCGTCGCCATCTCGACACCCGACCACTGGCATGCGATTCAAGCCATCGCTGCGGCCAACGCAGGCAAGGACATCTTCTGCGAAAAACCGCTGTCGCACACATTGGGCGAAGGAGTCGCGATGGTGCGTGCGGTGCGTAAAAACGAGAGAATTTGGCAAACGGGCTCATGGCAGCGCAGTGTTGCCAGTTTCCGCTGGGCGGTCCAATTGGTGCAAAACGGCTACGTTGGAAAAGTCACTCGAGTCGAAGTCGGCCTGCCGTCGGGGCATAATGACTTTGCGGGCACTGGCAATGAAATGCCCGACGGTCCGGTTCCTGAGGGCGTGGACTTCGATCTGTGGACTGGACCGGCGCAGATGATGCCCTTCAACGGCAGCCGCTTTCACAAAAACTGGCGCTGGAATTACAATACGGGTGGCGGTCAGCTCATGGACTGGATCGGTCATCACTGCGACATCGCTCATTGGGGACTTGCCAACCCGAAATACGGCGTAGGACCCGATGACCGCATTGGACCCACTGAACTCTCTGCGACTGCGGAGTTTCCTGAAAAAGACGCGATTTGGAACACTGCGACCAAATTCCGCATCGAATCCAAATATCCCAACGATGTCGAAATGGTGATTGCAGGCGGTTACAACGAAATCGAAGGCGGTGCCAAGTGGATCGGACCAAATGGCTGGGTCCACGTGAACCGCGGAAAGTTCAGCGCCTCAGACACACAATGGCTCCGCGACATTCAGAAACTCGATAAGGAAGGCGGCTTGGAAATTCAGCTTTATCGCAGTCCCGGCCACTTCCGTGAGTTTCTCGATAGCATCAAGTCACGTAAGCGCACGCAGACACCCGTGGAAATCGCCCATTGCTCGCAAGTCCCCGGTCACCTCGGATACATCGCTGCGGTCACCGGTCGCACCTTGAAGTGGGACACCGCGAAACAACAAATCGTCGGCGACCCAGAAGCCAACGCGATGACGCAGCCGAAAATGCGCGGTTCTTGGAAAATTTAGTGTGCCTCACTCCACTTGATCGCAGATCCGCTAAGCAAACAAGTCACCGCGCGGCTTGTTTGCCCCATGAATCTTTAAGGGCGACCGTGCGATTGAAGACGGGTTTCAATCCTGCCTGATGGTCTTTTGCATCGCTGATGAAATAGCCCACTCGTTCGAACTGACATGAAAACGCCGGAGCTGCCTGTGCCAGCGCAGGCTCGACTTTGGCGGTGATGGTTTTGAGCGAATCTGGATTGATCGCACTCACAAAGCCATCCGCTGCATCGTCCGGACATTCCACGCTGAACAAACGGTCGTAGAGTCGGACTTCGGCGTCCACGCCAGTCGCAGCATCCACCCAGTGAATCGCCGCCTTGCATGAGACGCCATCAGGCGCGTCTTTGCCGACGGTGCCGGGCAAGATCACAGCGCGGATCAGCGCGACCTCGCCGGACTCGTCTTTTTCAAATGAAGTGCAGCGGATGATGTGGCCACCCTTGAGGCGCACATGCTGACCGGGGCTGAGGCGGAAGAACTTCTTCGGCGGAGTTTCCATGAAATCTTCCCGCTCGATGAAAACTTCGGCGCTGATCGGCACCTCGCGCTCGCCCAACTCGGGATATTGCGGGTGGTTCGGGACCATCACATGCGTGAGTGGCTCGTCTGACCAGTTTTCCAGAAGCACTTTCACCGGATCGATCACCGCCATGCGGCGTGGTGCTTCGCGGTTGAGCACATCGCGCACCTCAAATTCCAACAACGCCACATCCGTCGTGCTGTGGAACTTGGTGATGCCGATGCGTTTGCAGAAGTCACGGATCGCAGCGGCGGGATAGCCACGGCGGCGCAGGCCGGAAATCGTCGGCAACCGTGGATCGTCCCATCCAGAGACGCGGCCTTCCTGCACGAGTTCGAGCAGCTTGCGCTTGCTCATCACCGTGTAGGTCAAATTCAAGCGTGCGAACTCGATCTGGCGCGGCTTGCTAGGAACCGGGCAGTTTTCGATGAACCAGTCATAGAGCGGGCGGTGATTTTCGAATTCCAGCGTGCAAAGCGAGTGGGTGATGTGCTCAAGCGCATCCTCAAGCGGATGGGCGAAATCATACATCGGGTAAATGCACCACTCGTCGCCGGTGTTGTGGTGGTGCGTGTGCATGATCCGATAAAGCACCGGATCGCGCAGATTCAT
>JBGSLX010000239.1:0-7243 GCA_041740475.1 Akkermansiaceae bacterium
GGCAGCGATGGCGACTCGCGCCGCTCGTGGACATGGGCGTGGCGGACCGCCATGTGGGCACGCCTCGGCAAGCCCGAGCAAGCTGGCCAGATGATCCGCGGCCTACTCACCTACAACACCCTGCCGAACCTCCTGACCGCCCATCCGCCATTTCAAATCGATGGCAACCTCGGCATCACCGCAGGCATTTGTGAAACTCTGGTCCAATCCCACGCCGATGAAATTTCCATCCTGCCCGCCCTGCCACCCTCATGGAAAAGCGGCAGCGTGAAAGGCCTCCGCGCCCGTGGCGGCTTCGAGCTGGATGCCACATGGAAGGACGGAAAACTCACCACCGCCCAAATCCGCTCAGACCTAGGCAACCCCGCCGTCCTCCGCCTACTCGGAATCCCCTCCTCCATCCAAGACTCGGACGGCAAAAGCGTCCCAAATTCCCGCGAAGCCGACGACACCGTACGCTTCCCTACTCAAAAAGGTGCCGCGTATCGCATTCTGTTTTAGAAGCGTGTTCACAACACCCATAGTTTCCAGATCAGAAAAAACGGTTACTAGCAGCGAGTGGCACGCCACCGCGCACGCAAAGTTTTGTAAATCCAAACCCGCAGAACAATCCCGACGGGCTAGCGCAACCTAGCCAAAGGTTGGCTGAAAAGCCTACCCTTGGTTTGGGTCTCATAATCTCTTCAACCCCAATCGGGGTTGTGTGTTAGATGAGGGATTATCCGTGCCACAAATCTCTATCGTGTGAATGCTATATCCCTACCTAGGTTTTTTAAGAGGAGCAAATTTACTACGGAGTGGCGTTTTTCAGACGCCATGAATCGCACAGGCGGCTTCAAGCCGCCGCTGCGGGATATGGCTCCCAGAGCGTGCCACTCCGACTACGACGCATAACCTGTTTCTTCTCACCTGATCATCGGCATTTCCCTTCAGACACGACCAGAAAGACATCTACCATCACTCCGAGATCGACACCGCTCTCATGGATCGGGTAGGTGTGATCCGCATCACTGAGAATCCATCACTAATATACTTATGAACAAAGAACGAAATCCTGTCGGTTGGTTTGAAATCTATGTCTCTGACATGGAGCGAGCCAGAGCCTTTTACGAGGCGATGCTAGATACGAAGTTAGAAGAACTGCCATCGCCCGATGCCTCCATTCAGATGATGGCGTTTCCGATGCCTGCTTCAGACGAATGTGCGAACACATTCCCTGGAGCCTGTGGCGCATTGGCAAAAATGCAGGGAGTGCAGCCGGGGGGCGGCGGGACACTGGTGTATTTCTCATGCGATGACTGCGCAGAAGACGAAGCACGTGCCGCACAAGCAGGAGGACAAGTGGTGAAACCGAAGTTTCCCATCGGGCCATACGGATTTGTAACACTCGTCGCAGATACCGAAGGAAACATGATCGGTCTTCACTCCATGCGGTGAACGAATTACTGGGTGGTGGGGCCGGAGTGATTCCAGCCACCATTTTAGAACCTAGCCATGATCGTTCTTGTCATCAGCGCTCACGAAACATTTCACTCACCACATGTCAGCAACTCTACAATACGACCCTGAAAACCAACTCGCAGAACTTCACATCAGCGGCATTCTCGAGCGAGCCGAGATGGCGGCGTTTGAGCAGAAAATTGCCCAGCGTATCGATGCCGGCGAACGTCCGCGCGTTTTGGTGCTGCTGAAAAACTTCAGCGGCTGGCAGAAGGGCGAGGATTGGAACAACTTCGACTTCGTGTTTTCCTACGGCGACAAGATTGCCAAAATCGCGATCTGCGGTGCGGGTGATCGCCAATCCGAGGTGAAAGCCTTCACCGGTGCGGGTCTGCGGCCCACTCCAGTGGGTTTCTTCGGGGATGCGGAAACCGAACAGGCACGCGCTTGGCTGTTGGAGTAAAATTGGTGCGTCCCTGACGACTTGGTCAGTAGTTCTTCAAGTCACCTTCATTGCCAAGACATGCGGGTGAAGTAGATCTTTGATGCTTATGTGATATATCAAAAAATCCACCTTTCCGCTGAAAAGGTGGATTTTGTTTAACCGCAGCTTAGCGACGGCTCTTCCTTCACTTAAAAGGTTTATTCGTCAGCTTCGTTGACTGCATTCTGTATTTTATCTCCGGCTTTCTTCATTTCGATTTCAGCTTTGTCAGCCCCATTTTGGATATCCTTGCCAACTTCTTTGAGGGTTTCTCCGAGGCCTTCTCCGGCCTTTTTGACGTCTTTTTCGATATTTTCAGCAGCATCGCGGAGTTCTTCATTGGGACGCGTGTCTAAGGCATCGCCGACTTTGTCGCTGACTTCTTCGCGGACGGTGGTTTCTTTTTTCTCGCAAGAAGAGAGAGTGATTAAGGCGGCGGCGGCAGTAATGATGAATGATGTAGTTTTCATAATCTTTCGGTTGTTTTTGTTGTTTGTTAGTTAAGGCGTCGGTTTTGACGGCGCGGTGGAAATTTCTGTGTCGAGAGGTGGCGGCGGGCCGTAAGCGATGATGCGGGTGGCGGAGCCGGCTTTCGGGACTTTGTAATCGGTGATGCCAAAGCCATGGATCTTTGTTCCGCGATAGGAACGACCTTCGCTAGAGCCGATCATGATCGCGTGACCATCGGCCTCTTTGCCGAGGTAGATGTGAACGTGACTGGAGCGGAGTTCTAACGAGGTGTCAGCAAGGTCGTGAGCGTAAAACACGAGATCACCGGGAAGCAGCGCGGCATATGCGGGATCCTTGCGGGTCCGGGCACCGACGGGAACTTCGGTCAGACGCCCGAGTTTTTTCATCCACAGGTATTGCTCATGAGCGCTGCGTGGCGGTTCTTGGCCTGCTTGCTTGAGCAGATAGAATATCGCCCCTGAGCAATCCATGCCGGTGGCATCCGCGCTGCCGAGCTTATAGGGAACGGCGGGGTTCTGTTTGAAAAATGCCAGTGCTGGAGTGAGAAATTCGCGTCGATCCTGTGATAGCTCATCTGGCCAGACAGGCTGAGCCTGTTGAGCTAACAAATTGACGGTGGCTAGCAGAAGACAGGCGCAATGAAGCGAAATGGTGCGGTACAGATTCATGTAAACTCGTGAGTCAGACGCGAGAGTGTCTGAAATATTCAACCTTCTCCCTGATATTCCGTGCCAGTGCACTGGGTGCCGTCGTGAAAACAACGCCAAGGTTTTTCTGCGCCTTCGACTTTGACGTCGATGATGAACGATGCTTCACCGCGTTTTTGCGTCAACACAGTCATGGGTTTATCGCCAACCAGCTTGCGCAGTGCAGCGAGGCAATCGTCCACCACCTTCTGAGGAACTGGACCGGAGGCTGGTTTTTCCTCAGCGGCTTCGACTGGCGGCTTGTCTGTAATGCTGACATGCAGTGTGAAACTCGCCGTTTCCTCGCGACGGCCTGCTGCCCGATTAAGAAAAACCGTGATCGAATGATCGCCAGATTGGATGAGTTGACCGGAAAACTTACGCCCTTGGCTGGACATCGCAGAAGCAAACAACGCCTCATCGCCCGGGCTTCGATCTGGGATGTATAGATTAAAGTCGGCCGACTCGTTATTGGTATCGAGGCTCACGGTGAGATGTTGCCCGACCTTGGCCTTGAGCTGGTAAAGCACCGTATCGCGGCCTGTCACCTTGCCGGTGATTTTGGCGGATGTCTTACCCGCCGCGAATTCGATGCGTTCGGTATGGGTTTCATCGGCCATGCTAGGAATTGCCATGGAAACCAGAGCGATGGTTGTGAGGAGCGGAATCGAGTTCATGGTGTGATAATGCATATGTTGATTCGCTCTCCTGCTCGCCCATCTGTGTCGAACGCCTAATTGCATCCGATATCTTCGGGTGGTCAGGATAGACGCCTCCGTCGAAAAATGGCACCTACACCCAGTAAGCCGACGATCGTCGTGGTGCTAGCCTCGGGTACCGAGGAGAACTGGACATCAGAGAGCATCGTCCATTGATAATTCCGCTGAACTTCCACGATCAATGAGGAAGCCGTCACGGAAAAGCCACTTAGCACCAAAGGAACCGTGGCACCATTGCCGGGTGGATCGGTGATGGAAAAGCACTGGATCAGCGTGTTGTCCAGTGAACGCAGTAGGATATTGGACGGCAAGCCTACCCCAGCACTACCATCGCTGTCCGCAGCCCAGACTGTGAAAGACTGCACTACAGATTCCTCTGCAAAATTAAACCGAATCCTTGGGTTGGTGTTTAGCCAACCAGAAAGCTGAACGACGTCTGCGAGCGTGATGGTCGTCGCAGGGTTGCTCCATGCTCTTGAGAATGTGATGCCATTGGTGAGTTCACCTCCAGAGTCTGGATACAATGATGATGGTCCAGTCAGGTAGGCATAGGAGCTTACCACCACCGCCGCTGCCGATGCAGAACTTCCGAGGGAAATCAATACTGCGCCTGTCAACAGCGCGGCCCGATGTGCGTATCTAGCTTTTTTCATCATTACGTAAGTTCCACAACGTCTCGAAGCGACCCGTTCACGTCGAGTCCAAATTCCAGACACGCTGAAATTAGGCCGTTTTTCCAGGTACCGACGTGACAGTTGCGTCGCAGGCCGCGCTCAGAACAAACTCCGCTCTCGTCATCTCGCAAATTTTGTTAGCTGAAATCAGCCTGCGCAGAAAAGATTTTTGAGAATAGTGATCACCTCGCGCCATGTGGAAATGCGTGCGCCGTTGGCAGCGTTGGCGATGCCGATGTCGTAGGCGTGCCGCCATTGGGAAATCAGCGTGCGGTAGCCGATGAGCAGTGGCGTGTGTGGATGATAGATGTGAGTTGCCTCGGAGGTGACGCCATTGAGTTCGATGAGGCGGATGTTTTCACCCTGTTTCAGTGATGCTTCATCTGGGCAGCGCAGGTCGAAGCGACCGAAGTAGAACCCGTCGAAAGTACGGGCGATGCGCTCGATTTCCGCCTCAAGCTGCGGCGTGATGAGATGGCTGCCATTGAGAAACAATGCGCCGCGACAATGCGAACCGAGATTGGCAAGTCGCACGATTTCACCGGAAGAAGGGATTTCCTCGAGCCGTTGCTGATGGAGCTGTCTGAAATGTCGATGCGAGAGAAAGGCGCGCTCGTCGTTCAAAATGAGTTCTTCGAGTGTCTGGATTCCATCGCCGGTGACGGAAGTCATCACCTTGATCGTCACGGAGAAAATCTGGCCTTTTTCCTCGTGGGGATGGCGGATATAGAACACGCCAAATTCTGCGCCTTCCACGTATTTCTGGATGATCGTGTGGTCGGTGCGTATTTCGATTTCATGTGCGAGTGACGCCTCATTATGAACGATCACCACATCTCTGCCGCGCTCGCCGACGTCTGGCTTCACCACCAGCGGAAATCCGGGATTCCACTTTCGAGCTGTCTCTAAGCGGTCGGCAGTGGCGGCGGGCAGGCTGAGAAACGGAGCCACCACACCCGACGGCAGCAAATGCCCGAGGATGTCTGCCTTGGACTCACCGGCGATTCCACCGTGAGGCATCGCAGGATTAACAGCGGTGAAGGCGAGGAGTTTTCCGCGTCTCAGGGCGATGAAAAAAATCACGATCACCAGCGGCGGATAGAACGCCCACGGCGGCCAAAACTCCCAGCGTGCCAACCGCGCCCATCTCGCGAGAAGCATGCGCCGCCCGCGATGCGTCGCGAGCTGGGAGACAAGCCGCAGCAGCAACCACATCAAAACCATGAGCGCGAGCGCCGCCGGGAACACCGCTCCGCCGTTTGCTAGAAGCCACTGAGCCACGCGTTCGCCAAAAAACGCCGTCAAGCTCACCACCGGGACCGCCCACAGCAGACCGGCGAACATGAACCACAGCGCCATCTGCGGCGCGGGGACTTTTAGGATGCCGGAGGCGACGTAAAGTGGCAGTCGAGTTCCCGGCATGAAACGGGTGATCAGCACCGCCATTCCGCCTTTTTTCACGAGAAAATCGCGCCCGACATCGAGATTGCGCTCGCTGACGATCCAGCGCAGCGGTGCTCGTTCGACGCACCAACGCCCGCCAAAGCGCCCAGCGCAATAGAGCAACATGTCCCCGATGAAGATGCCCAGAAACGCCGCTGCAATCGCAGAAAACAGCGGAATCAAGCCACGCGCGGCTAACAGTCCTGCGGCGAGACACGCAAGATCCTCGCTAGCCAGAGTAGCGAGCGCGATGCCCACCAGCGTCAAGTGATGAGACATTCCAGTCAGCGTGCGAGCGTTTTCTTCCAGAGGTTTCGCCGCGTTTTCGATCCGTTCTGGCGCAGCGCGGCGGCGATCCGGCGCAGTCCCCGTTTCCACGTCTTTGAGAAAATTTTCGATGTTTCCAGCAACGGCTTGTTCCTGCGACATAAGCACCATGTGGCCGCCTTTGAGCCACACTTCACGACTCTGCGGCACGATGCGGAAATGCTCTCTAGCAGCCGATGGCGGCACCAAGCCGTCTGTTTCGCCGTGAATGATCAGCATCGGCGCTGCGAGCGCGTTCAGGTGGCCCCGCAGCGGGCGCATGTCGCCATCATAAAAATTCCGCGCGTAATGGACGTTCAGCATGAAATCGTCCAGCACCCCGAAGTGCGGCAGCCCCCAACGCACGCATTCCAGCGCGATCCACTGCGTGCCGTGCAGGATGTGATTGAGGAAATAATCGCCCGTTAGCTCATGCTCTTGCACGCCGATGCTCGATAGCATGACGACCGACTCGCAGGCCGAAGGCAATCGCGCAGATAGATCCAGCACGGGACCGCCGCCTTGGCTGTAGGCGACCCAGTGGGCCGACTTGTGATTTTCCGCTTCTAACAAACGCGCCAGCGCATCGGCATGAGCGGGAAACGAAAAATCGGAAAAACCCGACCCCGAAGCACCGAATCCGGGCAAGTCCGCCACCAGAATCGTGCGCTCGCGCGGCAGCGCCGCCAGCAGAGGATCAAAGCACGATGAGGCCATCGGGCTGCCGTGTACCAGCACCAGCGGCGCGAGTTCCGGACGACTCCCGGTGAAGCGACGGTAGCGCAGCATCGCCGAGGTTTCATCGCCCGCCGGGATGGAAATTTCCTGCCACTTCGGCCCCTCGGGCAGCGGAACCCGGCGAGTTGTCATGACCACCCAAGAAACCACGAGCGCGAGCAAGTAGCTAACTACGATCAGGCGTTTCTTGGAACTCATGACCTGCGCGTTTCGGAAATCATCTGAAATACCTCGCCGCGCCGCCTCACTGCAAAGCGGATGTTTGCTCCGTCCACAATCACC
>JBGSLX010000240.1:0-4006 GCA_041740475.1 Akkermansiaceae bacterium
TACACCGCCGTCAATTCCGCAATGGTTGGCGCTGACTGGCAGATCGGTCGCCGGATCGTGGAGGAAGAACAGGGCGGAGCGGCAAAATCCACCTATGGCGACCGTCTGCTTCCGGAACTTTCCCGCGCCCTCACTGCGGAATTCGGCAAAGGCTTCTCCTATGCTAATCTGCGAAATTTCCGCCAATTCTACCTCACTTACCCCGAGCCACAAATTTGCTACGCACTGCGTAGCAAATTGAGCTGGACCCACCACCGGCTCATTATGCGGGTCGAAAGCCCCTCAGCCAGAGAGTATTACATCACGCACTCGGAGAAGGAGAACTGGAGCACCCGCACTTTGGAACGCCAGATCGAGACCCAGACCTACCAACGCCTGCTTCTCACCCAGACCAACCCCGCCGACGCACCCGAAAGACCTCCGACCAAACCCTCCATTCGCGATTTCATCAAAGATCCCTACGTCCTTGAATTCCTTGGCTTGCCGGAAGACCCAGCAGCCTCCGAGACCGAAGTCGAGTCTGCCATCATCTCCCAACTCCAGAGCTTCCTTTTGGAAATGGGCCATGGCTTCTCCTTCGTCGCCCGCCAGATGCGCGTCAGCACCGAAACCAGCCACTTCTACCTCGATCTCGTCTTCTATCACTACATCTTGAAATGCTTCGTCATCATCGACCTGAAAACCACCAAGCTCGCTCATCAGGACATCGGCCAGATCGATATGTACGTGAGAATGTTCGACGACCTCAAACGCGCGCCCGACGACAATCCCACCATCGGCCTCATCCTCTGCACCGATAAGGATGAAACCATCGTCCAATACTCCGTCCTCAAAGGCAGCGAACAACTCTTCGCCTCCAAATACCGCACCCTCCTCCCCACCGAGGCCGAACTCATCGCCGAACTCGAACGCGAACGCAGCGTCATCGAACAAAATGAGAACGGAGGCGATCCATGAACCGTTTATGCTCCACCACCTCAAGTCGCAGGGCGACATAGCATTCCTTTCACCTTTATGAGCATTACCACCCTTCCCAAAGCCGTCCGTCAAAGTGCACTTTTTCATCCCATCTGCCCACCCCGCCCATTTCATGTCCGACTCCTCCGCCATCGTCGATGTCATGGCACCCAAGCCCGGGCAGGTGATCGTCGATCCCGTCTGCGGCCCCGGCATCTTCTACGCCCAAGGCGTGAAGGCGAACGTCCTCTTCTTCGAGTGCAAGGAAGCTAGCCCTCGAAGAGTTCCGCGCGGTGGAGGAGGCTTTGGCAACTACTGAAGATCCATGAAAGCTGCCACCCACTACAAATACAGCCGTCTTGCTTTCCGCCGCGAGGTCATTGAGAAGCTGGCTCCATCAGATACCTTCGAAGTTAAAACTCCTGAGGGAAATTACTGTTTTACGAGGGTTCAGTTCGCGAAAGTTTTTTCCAACGTGATTAAGACGAAATCGAATCTGTTGCCCAGTCTCTATCACTACCCCAGAACCCCAAAGAAAGCGCTCCCCTAGTTGAGCAGGTAATCTGCCGCACCGTAGAGTGACGTGTTTTTCGGAATCCATATCTGATCATTACCACAAAATTTTGAAACATGATAACTATTAAAGAATACTTTACTGCAGCGGGGCTGGTTGTGGCGGATTCCCGGATCAAACTGGTTCGGCATACGGATCACATGGATCGTTCTATCCGTCAGATCATCGCCGACGGGATTTTTGATCGTTATCAAGCCGAACAACACGAACACATCGCACCATTCAAGGATTGCGATGTGATTCTCACGTTTATCGCAACTGAGGGAAAACTCGCAGAGTTTCACGGAGCTTATCAGGTAAAAGGTTCCAGAGAGTTCCGGAAAGATGACTTTTCAAACCTGCCGGACTATTTGCTGATCGGTCACGAGGATAAGAAGCCTCGAATCTGGTACGATTTGGACGAACTCCCAGCCTTTAGGCCACTGCGAGGACGATTGATCGCGAAATGGTCAAACCCTCTGAAATGGCACATACGCAAGGATCAGGAACTCTATGAGCTAAGAGCCCCAGGGCGCGTGATGAGCTTCCCAGGGTATCAGGATGTAGTGCTAGGCTTCAAGGATTTGAAATTGATCTGCGAGAATCCGGACTCTCACGCCGATTGGGTCGCGGCGTTGAAGTTCACCGCTGCCATTTATCGAATTGTGGACATGGAGTAAGGGAAGACTTACATCGGGTCCGCCTATGGGAAGACGGGGCTTTGGAGTCGCTTATGCGATTACGCGAAAACCGGCCAAGGTGGAAACAAGGTACTCATGGGGCTGGATTACAACAATTTCCAGTGGTCGATCGTGAGGACGCTTTCCGGGGTCATATCCAAAGCGGATGTCATCCACATCGAATATTTGGAGAAGAAAAAACACGGGACCCGAGCAATCGGATTGGACTTCAACTGAGAGAACGGATGGTTGGGATGTGCAGTTGAATTGGTGCTCAGAAGGGCGACCTCGAGAGTCGGAAACGCAGAGCTGGAGAAAGATTCAGATGATATCAAAAGGAGATTTCCAACCTTACCAATCCAGCTCACCGCGCTTGGGGAGGATCACGCAATGGGTGGATGAGAAGGGATTTGGCTGGGTGGACTCGGGTGGGAAGCGGTTTTTCGCCCATATCAAGGACTTCAACCGAGGGCAGCGCCGACCGAAGACTGGCGAGGAGGTGCGTTTCATTTCGGGGCTCGATCCAAAAGGGCGTCCTTGTGCGAAGCAGCTAGTCTTCGTGGAGGCAGATCGAGTCGGGGCGGGGCTGGGTGCTTGGGTTCAGCTTTGTCTTTTACTGGCGTTGCCGCTGTTCTCGTTGCTTTGGTTGCCGCTGCCATGGTGGGCGGGAGCCGGAGGGATGTTGCTCGTTTCCGTTATCACCTATGGCATGTATTCCCATGACAAGCAGCGGGCGGTTTCGCAAGGATGGCGGGTGCCAGAGAGTTCCTTGCACCTAGGAGAATTGCTCGGTGGCTGGCCCGGAGCGTTTCTTGCCCAGAGAGGACTGCGGCACAAATGTTCGAAGCCGGGCTATCAGATGGTTTTCTGGGTGATTGTCCTGCTCTATCAGATCGTTGCGGTGGATGTGATTATGGGCCAGCGTCTCAGCCGGGCGCTGATCGGTTTCTTGGACAGGTGACGAGTCGGGAATTCCAGTAAAATTACAAGAGACACAAAAAATCAGTTCTCACTTAAGCCCCTTATAGTTCCCGAATTCTCCGACGGTATTCAACGGCATAAGTCCTACGCTTGCACGCGATTCGCCACATTTTCCTGCATCTGCTGATTTTTCTCCCCGGTGTCATTCTACTTGGCGCAATGCGCTCCTCGCGGGGCAGGCTTCAAATCCGCCGCACGGCGATGCCGCTGATGAGGAAGGTGAAGCTGGCGTACACGAACCAGTGCGCGATGTCTTGATAGACGGGCGTCTCAGGAAGCGCGGCGCGGACGCTGGTGGGGTCGAAGCGGGTGAGCGCTGCGAGTGCGGCGTCTGGCTCACTGTCTAGGCGATATTCCGCCGGGTAATCGCGCTGCCAGCCGAGGGTTTTCATCAGGGCGTGATCGGTATCGCGGAGGCTGAGGTTCACGCGGTCGCGGCCTGCGAGGTCGATGGTGGCCTCGTATCGGCCGACACCGGATTGACGGATGGTCACTGGGATTTCCGCGCCTGAGGAATCGATGGCTTTGGCATCCCATTTCACGCGGTCCACGGGGCGGTCTTGTTCGTCGCGGCGCTGGATGGCGACTCGCCATTGGTCGCGGGAAACCGAGCCGGTGGCAGCGAGTCCGGTCGATTGTTCTTTGCGGACAATGCCTCGGAAAATTTGCGCCCAGAATGCGCCGCCGTTGCCCCAGCCGAGCCATTCGCCGCCCCATTTCTCGCTGAGGTCGGAGGTCCAACACAGACCCGTGCCGAGGCCGTAGCGACAGATTGCTAGCAGCGGATCGCCTGTTTCGGCGGCGAGCAGGAGTGTGGCGGTGGGTTTCGGCTGGG
>JBGSLX010000241.1:0-3914 GCA_041740475.1 Akkermansiaceae bacterium
GATTTGCTCGATGAGCGTTTGGTCACTAGGCTCGATTTCGAATGTCCCTTCTGGAAAACGCCTGCCGACATCGGAGTCAGGCGCCGCGCTTATTTTTACGGTGTTCCCGACTCTTTCAGAAAGCACCGGGCCCGGTCGCAATCCATCATCGCCATTCATCGCGATGTGATGGGTGATGAGAAATCTCCGCGCTGGGCCGCTGAGGATTCTGAGTGAGAGTTGCAGCTCGTGAGTGATTTCACAGGCCGACGCGCGCACTTCGATCACTCCATTAGAATGTTGATATACCCAGCGGCATTCATCGGCTTTCATCGCAAATGCCGACGGAACGCCGAGCAGCAGCCACTTGCCATCATGCTCGACAAAAACGCGCTGGCCATGGCTGCGAAACAAACTGAGGTAACTGTGGCATGTGGAAATGAAGCGATTGATGCTGACATGGCCTTGCGTGACCATGGAGTGAAACACGCCGCCCATCCATGCGGTGGACGTGAGAGCCGCTTCGTCAGGAACCCATGTGCTGCCTGTGCGCAGAATGTGACCATGTGGACGCAGCACGATCGACTCCTTGTTTTTCAAAACGACGTGCTCGCCCGTTGCGGTGAAAAACGAGCGCAACTGCCCGTGTTCGATCTCCGCATGAGCGATGTTCTCGCCGAAGAATTGGCGAATTTCATCCTGTGTGAACTCGGCGCAATCCAACCACGGGGCCGTGGCAAACAAGCTGCTCGCACTGGCACAAGAAGACCGATCTGCTGGCCACGGTGGACATACCGCTTCTGGCAAAGCGAGCGCCGCATCGATATGGCTGAGGTCCGCGGCTGAGGTGGCTGCTGGATGATCGGCTGCGAACCAAGCGAAGAATCCACGGGTGATGTTTTGCCCGGGATGGATTGCGAATGCCTCATCCTGCAAGCACACCAACGAATGTTCATGTTGGACGCGGTGGCCCGGAAGTCCCGTTTCCAAGGCGGTGGGTTTGCCATCGATGCGGCTGGCGAGACCTTGGAATTGCAGCGCATCGGTCGCGTAGGATGCGCATTTCCCGAGGCTACCGATCACCGTCCATGGGAACCGCCCGCCCATCGACTGGTTCTGTCGTGAGGCAATCGCGATGCCTCTATCAGAATGAATCAGCGGGCTGTGATCGATGTATTGGCTCACGTAATGTTCGTTGAGCCGCACTGCGCCGTAATGGGCGATGCCGATGTCTTGGGTGTGGATGAGATCGCATTTCAAGGGTTCTGCGCCGGTGTTTTCCAACTCCACATGCCAAAACCAAGCGCTGGCATTTTCAGCGAGTGATAAGCGAATTCGAAATATGATATCTCGCCACTGCCCGCAGCCAGTCATTCCTCGGTCGTCGAAGCTCCAATTGGCCGGGCTGCCGGGTCCAATGAGCGGAATGCTTTCGATGATCGAGCCATGACGTCGGAGATAGATCTGAGTCGGGCCGCCCTCAACCTCGCTGCCGGGAAAAAGATTGATCAAGATGTCACCGCAATCCATCCGGCGGATCGAGCCGTTGGAGTTGAGCTGAAATTTCATTCCCGCTTCGTTGCTCACAATATGAGGGAAGTTCGATGCTGAAGGATCGTTGGGTTTCATGGTTGGGTCGTTTTTTCAGGTGGTTCGGTTGCGATTCTGCCACAGCGCTCGGCGTGTTCGACAAACTCACTGAGACGTGCGACGACAGAGGCGTAAGTCGAGATGGCTTGGAACTGGGTGATGATCAGTGAAAAGGCTCCTAACAACGTCCCGAAGGCCAGCGCGGACTGACCGATCACGCCGAATTCCATGTCGCCGCGGATGAAAAGCGGAGCGACGATCAACACCGGTATCAACTGGATCATGTAGTTGTAGCCAGTGGTGAAGAAGTTGAGGTTGCGATTGATGTTGATGATGTGGCGGAGATTCATGACCACTCCATCAATGCGTTCATTGATCTTCTTCTTGGTGTCCAGCTCGGTACCAGCGGCCACGATTTGCTCGCCGAGCCGATCAATTTCGATGAGTTGCGAGCGGAAGTCCGCTTCGTAATCGGCCTGTCGGTAGTTGAGACGAATCAGCGGCCTGCCGAGCCATATCGTCAGCACCGAGCCGCCAAGCGCGTAGGCCACCGCGACCAGAAATAGTTTGGGGCTGATGTTCCAGAGAACGCCCGAAAATGAGATCACCGTGAGCGTGGCATTGATGATCAGCAGCACGAAAGACAGCGTGGTCGTGGTCAATTGGCGGACATCCTCAGTCATCCGTTGATCGGGGTTGGTCACATCATTTTCACAAGCGAGATGGAGAAATAAATGTCGCTCGATGTACACACCAGTGATGCGGCGGCTGAGCCACTCGCGCCATTGCAGTCCTAGGCTTTCTTCGGTGTAACGAAAGAGCACGCCAGTCAGCGTAGAAGCCGCGAAGACGATCACATACATCCACGCATAATGAACAAATTTTGAGGTGTCCTTGCTCTCGATTGCCGACATGAAATCTCGCCCGACGTAGCTGTTGGTCACGTTCAAGGTGTTGATGCAGACCATCAGCAGAAACAGTCCGACGAGCATCAGGCGTGCCTTGCGACCGCCGCGAGATTTCAGGAAAACGACAATCGTGTGAATCAGCCGCTGGAGGGTCTTGCGGCTGATGGTTCCTTGTGCGCCGATCATCTGTGTTGTGCGGTGGGATTATCGATGGATCACAAGAAATGCGGCGAATCTTCGAGGAGGATGCAATCTTGTTTGAGGTGAATAGAACAATAAGAAAAGCACGCCAATTTCACCCGAGATTGCGGTGAACCCGCCATGTGCAGAAAAATCATCACTCCGGGTGAAAATCTCTTCGCGGGGTCACGTCTGCATGTTAGAGGCCAGCGCATGAAATACGTTTTTGACCAATTGAAGGAGTCATTCCGGGCGATCCCGGCGAAGTCTGGTAAGCGCGCCACCCGTGAATTGGACGACTGGATCGAGAAAAATGCCTCGGCCGTCCTCGCGCACCGGCCCGAAGCCGAGTTCAACGGCACCATGATGCAGGGCTTTCATTGGTATTCTGATGCCGATGGCCAGCATTGGAATCGCCTGCGCGAGACGGCTGCCGCACTCGCGAAAGTCGGCATCAGTGGGATTTGGTTTCCGCCTGCATGCAAGGGCATGGGCGGCAAAGATGACGTCGGATATGGGATTTACGATTTGTTTGATCTGGGGGAATTTCCACATGGAAAAGACGGCGGGGTCAGGACGAAATACGGCACTCGCAAGGAATACATCGAAGCGGTGCGCGCATGCTCAGATGCGGGCTTTCAAGTGTACGCAGACGTCGTTTTTAATCACAAAATGGGTGGTGAGTTTGAAGAGGATTTCGAGGCGATTCCCTGCAATCCCAGCAACCGCAATCATCATCTCGGTGGCCCTCGCACCATCCGTTCGTGGACGGGTTACGATTTTCCCGCCCGGAACGGCGCTTACTCGACGATGAGGTGGCGCTGGTGGCACTTTGGCGCGGTGGACTACAACAGTCTGGACCCCGGCTTCCGGGCGATTTGGCGGAAAATGGACAAGCCCTTCAGCGATGAAGTGGACCTTGAAAACGGCAACTATGACTTCCTCATGGGCTGCGATCTCGACATCGATCACCCCGAGGTGCGCGGAGAGTTGAAACACTGGGGGCGCTGGATGCTGGACACCGCGCCGATCCACGGATTCAGGCTGGATGCGATCAAACACATCGAAGGCGATTTTTTCAACGAGTGGCTCGACGAACTCGAAAGCTATGCACATCGCGATTTGTTCTGCGTCGGTGAGTATTGGACGCCGAGGCTCGATACGCTGAGTTGGTATATCGGAAAAACTGGCGGCCGCTTGCATCTCTTCGATGCGCCATTGCAGGGCAACTTCCACCGCGCCAGCCGGGCAGGCGGG
>JBGSLX010000242.1:0-7781 GCA_041740475.1 Akkermansiaceae bacterium
AGCATGGTGCCGGTCAATTTCGTGCAGATCAGCGCCGGTAAAATTCCGATTCCATGCAAAATGGCGATTTCTCCAAATCCATTCGGCGGGCGCAGATAGTGGCCCAGCATCACCGCGCACCATTGATAAATCAGCAGCAGACTCAAGATCGCTGCGAGCGGAACGACATCGCCATTTAAATAGCGGAGCAGCCAGCGATTCGAACCGGAGATTGTGCCGGGGCCATCGCCAGAATCGAATCCACCGCCATCGCCGTCAAAGGAGAAAAAGTCCAAATCCACCGCTCCCAGCAAGCAAACCATCCAAAACAACCCCATCAGCATGAGCAGCCCCGACAAAGGCAGAACCCCCGGGCTGATGGCGATTTTGATGATGTCGAACACAGTCGGCAGTAACCAATCAAAGCGCGGTTTGGAATGCGACTACAAAACCAGCGGCTTGACCTAGATGGGAAAATGAGAACGACGAAACGCTCGAAAAACCTTCGAAAGAAGAATCAAGAAACGGGTTGAGTCACCTCATTCGCGGGGTGACTCGCGATTCTGTCCTAACTCATTCTTCTTTCGTCAATTTCGTTGATTTCGTTGTCCCTATATCTGGTTTTCGGCTCATCACCGGGAAAGTGGTGCATACGAGTCTTGGCGTGTTCTGAAGTAAGAAAGGGACTGCAAGTCCCTTCTCCATATTGGGGCGCTCAGCGCCACTGCTGCATGCGCGCTTCGATGCGCGGGTCGCGGGCGGCAAATTGTTTCAGGCGGGGAAGCAATGCTTCCGCTTGCGAGCGCTCGCCCATCATCAGGTGGGATTCCACCAGAAACATTAACGCCACTGGGTCGCTTTCCCGGCTGGTTTCCCATGCTTTTTGAAAGGCTTTGCGGGCCGCCAGTTTGTCATGTTCTGGATAGTCCGGGCGTGCAAGGAGCTGCCCCAAGGCGCGCCAGCCTGCGGAGAAATTCGGCGAGGCGGCGACTGCTGCGCGAAACGACTGCTCGGCTTTCGTCAGTTTTCCGAGCTCCACCAGGCAGTTTCCTTCGTTGATATGGGACAAGTGGAGATTCGCCCCAGCGGCCCTGGCTTGGCGATAGAGCTCGATGGCTTCTGCGTACTGGCGATTTTGCTGAAAAATGCCGGCCATGTTCATCTTGGCGACCGTGTCCTTGGGCTGGACCTTAGCGGCATGCCGGAAAAGCGACTCACCATTTTTCCAGACGCTCGTTTGTTTCCATGCGAGGCCAGCAGCGACAGCGATCAGACTCGCCCCGACCATCGCTGGCCACCAACGCCGCGAGGTCGCGTGTTTTTGCAGAGCGGAAAGTGCGTGGCTGATGGCGAGGAAAAATCCTGTTAGGGCGAGGTAAGTGTAGCGGTCTGCGGTGAAACTCGTTCCGACGTAAGCCAAGCCGGAGATGGGCAGCCAACAAACGGTGAACCAGACGAACGCCCACAACAGCAGCGGCACCCGCGCCCGGAAGCGAAACAGCAGCACACTGCCCGCCAACACAATGCCCCACGCTCCGAGATGCCAGACCAGCCCAGCGTCTGGCCACGGGTAATGATAAGCGAGATCGGCGGGCCAAATGGAACGCCACAGCAGAAACAAATAGCCGCTCGCCATCGTTAGCAGCCGCGCGGTCAATGGCTGCGCCGCCATGAACTCCGCATGACTTCCCGCGCCTTGAAAATACAACGCCGCCGCCGCGCCGAGCGCCGCGAGCACCCACCAGTGCCAAATCGAAAAAATCCGCCGCCGCCACCAACCGACACCGCGCCCTGCAATTCCCTGCGGCCATGCCCACAGCAGCAACATCAGCAAGGGAGTGACCACGGCCAGCGGCTTGGCCATGAGCGCCGCTGCAAACGCCACCGTCGCCAAGCGCATGCGGCCCCACAAACCCAGCAACAGTGCCGCGTGCACGAAAAATCCGCACAACACATCCTTGCGCGAGCTGATCCATGCCACTGGCTCGACATGCAGTGGATGCACCAAAAATAAAGCCGCTGCCAACGTCGCCCAGACCGCGCTAAGCCCGAGTTTTCTGCCGATGGCATACAGCAGCAAGCCCGAGAGCGAGTGCACGGCGAGCGAAACCAGATGATGCCCGGTGGCGCGCTCAACCCCGAACAAGGTGGCATCGAACGTGTGCGACAGCCACGTGAGCGGATGCCAGAGATTATTCACCCCGGAATGAGCGACCTCTTGGCCGCTGGCGGTGTGGAAAAACGCCCATTTGAGCGTGGTGGGCGTGAAGCCATCTTTCACGTAGCCATTTCCCGTGACCATCACCGGATCGTCATAAGGCACAAAATCGAAGCTCAAAACTTGGCCAAAAACCAAGGCTCCAAGAACGAGAAGCAAAAAAAGAGGAAGCCCGTCTGGTGTAACGAGCTTCCTAAAAGTTGAGTTAGTTAATAATCGAGCGAACCCCATGACCTTGGGAAACGAGGAGCACTCGAAAATATCAGATTATGCACGGCGGCGGCGCAGCAGGCATACGCCCACGCACGAACCCACCAAGAGCATGACACTGGCCGGCTCTGGAATAATATTCACATTGGAATATTGCTGGCCGTCCATGGAAAAGACGAAGAGGGTATTACTCGCAAATGCGGCATTGTCATCCCGTCTGATGGTCCATGTCATTTCTTGCATGTAAACGTTGTCGGCATCGGTTGCCTCCCAGCCATTTCCATTCACATCATAGCCACGAACTAGTAGAAACTCGTCGATGTTATTAAAAGCATTGGAAGTGAAACTGGTTGCACCTGCTACTGCTGTTCCAAAACCCGAGTTCTGGCGCGGAGTTGCACCTGATGGCACACCCGGAGTGACGACTCCGTTATTGTCTTGGAAAATTTGAGTGTAGTTCAACCCTACCGTAAAACTCGATACCGTCTGACCCGTACCAGCTGTGATCAAGGCAAGACCCGCACCCATCGGTCTGGTCGTGAGCGAACCTATTCCGGCAGTATCATTTCTCCCTGCGATAGGTCTAGTGTATCGTGTAGTCCATGTGACGGCGGTCACGCCCGTAAAGCCCTCTAGTCCGATGCTGTTGTGGAGTGTAGCACCACCATCAAAAGTGTTGCTGTTGTGAAGCCGTAAATCTGCGGTGCCCCCAGTTAATGAAATCGTGTGAATCGCAGAGACGGGATTGGTCATAAGGCGACCACTTGTGAAAACATCCCCACCCATATTGTTAATGGTAAGAACCCCAGCACCGAAATTATCAACGAGAATTTTGGCCGCATTACCAACGCCTGTGCTTGAATTACCTGGCGTTACGTCAGGCTGGATAGTTCCGTTGCCAGACCAAGATCCAAACTGAATAACGGAACTGGCGTTTGATTCGAGTGGGAACGGAAAAACGGCAAACGCTGGAGTGGCGAGAGCTGCTAGGCTCAGCAAACCGAGTGACAATGAACGAGATAAATTGCTTTTCATCAAATGAATGGGGGTGAGAGGATTTGAACGAATGAAAACCGCTAGTTGCAATTTCACGCGTCGGGGATGTTTCAATCGAAATAGTTTGGCGAGATCAACCGAATAAATCCGCTCGCTCATTTTTTAAATCATCAGCTTCTCCAACATGGGCGTATGGATTTCTGACAAACCCCACTAAGCACCGCGGAATCGGCGGGTCAGAAAAGACCCAGAGAAAAGAGCAATCAACCATAATGCCGACGGTTCTGGAACTGATAGTGGGATAGGCGGCGGTGTTCCTGTAGTCGTTGCCGTAAATGTAGCCCATTCATCGAATCCGCCACCATCAGTTGCAAATCCACTGAACTGCACCCCTCTCTCGCTGTCAGCGGTTCCTAGCTCGCCGTGCTTTGTGTAGAGATAAACGAAACTATCGCTCTCGTAACCCGCAAACTTGTCTGTGGGAATCCAAAGCAGAATGTCGTCCGTCCCGGAACCGTTGTTGATGGAATAATCGACCATCACATCGTTGCGAGTTCCAGAGATTGGATTTGCCTGCAAGTCCCAGATTTTAGTTCCGAGGTCTGACAACCCAGCCGCAGTGGTCGGAACTGGATTCGGATCCGTGTTACCACCCACATACAACTGGATTTCATCTAAGCTGATGTATTGAGTCACCGCTCCGCCTGATGGTTCATTCACATCAAGCGCAAACACATAATGCCCTTGGAATACGGACAAATCGCTAATTCGGATCGTAGGACCCGGGTTACTAAATACGGAGGATTCGAATTCGCCCTTATTTGGCACGGCTCGATTGTAACCATCTAGCACAGATCCATTGCCGTTTAAATTAAACAGGCGTCGGTAAACACCCGAACCCGAACCCGCACCGCCCGGAACGATCAGCGCACCATCCACAACGGCTCCGGTGGCTAGAGTGGAATTGATCGTGGTGTAAGTCGTGATCGGCACATTGGCGGTGAACGAAGTATTGTTAGACAAATCGGTCGCCGCGAATGACGTGGTGCCTGTGAGATTGATAAGAGCCGCATCAGAGTGGTAAACTGCTGAGAGTACGGCACAACTTATGAACCATGTTTTTAGGGGGAACATTCGGGAGCAGTAACGCAGTTTTCAAACCAAGCAATTGAAAATATGGATTTTATTTCTAACCAAATTTTTGGGTGAAGTTCTGGTTATCGTTACCAATCACTTATAAAAAACAATCAGTTAGTTGATTGTTTTTCCGAACGTGCCTTTTTTAAGGATGGTCCAGTGAATTGCGCTCCCGACTCACCCACGCGACCAAGAAACCAAAGACCGCCAGTCCGATTACTCCCCAGTCGCCAATGACGACATAGAGTGAGAAAGACGGACGCAGAGGCACATCCAGCTCGACGAGCAGTGACCCGCGCGTGAAGTGGCTGCCGTTCGCGTCGCGGATGACTTGGGGTTTTCCGGTGTCTGGATGCGCGGTGGAGCCAGTGCTATCGACTGCCGCGCTGACACCGTTGTTGGCGCTGCGCAGCATCGGGCGGCGCATCTCGATGGTGCGCAGCCGCGCGTTCGCGAAATGTTGAGCGGCTGCTGGGGATTCTTTGAACCAGCCGTCGTTGGTGACATTCACGATCACCTGCGGCCCGGGGCGGATGAACAAACGCGTGAGCCGCCCGAGCGAATCCTCGAAGCACACCGTTGGGATCGCCCCAATTACTTCACCTGCGGCTGTCGGAATCGGCAGCGGCTCCGCCGAAACGCCGGGCGTGAACGAGCCGCCATACTCCACGCCAGCTTGCATTTCGTAGATTTTCTTCAGCAGCGGAATGGAATCCACGAACGGAATCGTTTCGCCAAAAATGACCAAGTGCCGTTTGCGATGGGTTTGCAGCTCGTTATCTGGCGACATCACCGCCAACGAGTTCCATGCAAGCCCGCGCTCTTTCATGATCAGCTCGTTTTCACCAGACTTCTCGCCTTCCATTTCGACGACGCCGTAAATCAACTGAAACGGACCCGCTTCCCGGACTTGCTCGATGGTGTTGAGATTTTCCTGCCACGTCCCCCACGAGCCATCCGCCACCCGCAGGATGCGCCCGGTGAGCGCCGATTCTGGCCAAATCACCCAATCCGGCCAGCTCAGAGTGATCGTGCCTTCATCGCCATCGCCGACCGCTTCCTTGAGACGCGCCGCATCCTGATCGGCCAAATTTTCCAGCGCGGCGAGCGTTTCCTCCTCGTAGGCCATGTGGATTTCGTGGGGTTCCCAAGTCACCCGCGCGGCGTCTTGCGGGATGTTGATTTGCACCAGCAAAGCTCTGAGCCGCACCGATTCCTGACTGCCTTCGAGCGCCATGCGGACGATTCCATAACACAGCACCACGCCCACGACCGCCGCAGCCACTGCGAAATCCACCCTCATCCGCTTCACTCCATCGCGCGCGCTGCGGGCCATCCGCCCACCGACCTGCACCAGCACCGCTTGGAAAAAGACCAGCAGCAACGAAAGCCCGGCCACGCCTAAAAGGTCCGCCGCTTGGGCGATGGCCAGCGTTTCATGAAATGCCACGCCCAGCCCATTCCAGCCGAATCCGGTGAAAATCCAGCCGCGCAGCCATTCTAAGCCAGCCCACACCGCACCGTGGCAAAATGCGAAACGCAGACTGCGCACACACTCGGACCAGCCTAGTTTTTCCGCACGCCACGGATTGCCGATGCTTGCGGCAAACGCGCCGTATGCTCCCCAAAACAAACCCAAATACATCGCGACAATCACTGCGCCTGGCACCGAAACCACCGCAAACCACGAAAACTGAATTGCGCAGGTCACTGTGCCCCCCAACCAACCGATCCAAAATCCTTTCCGCGCGGCATGTTTCGTCTTCACCGACCACAGCGCGATCAACAACGGCACCATCGCCACCCAAGCGAGGCCCGCAAAATTGAACGGCGGAAATAATCCGGCGACTAACAAGCCGCTCGCGACCGCCCCGGCGATCTTCAACCACAACGCCCGCTTTCTCGTGCGCTGCTCATCCAACGTTTCCACCATGATCGGGCTCACTCCTGCTCGTCGGCAGTTGCCTTGATGTCACTGAGCGCGGCGATGAAATCACCGAGAATTTCCACCGGCACCATGATCGTATCGCGGTTGCCGTTCACGTCTTCGGTGATTTTCACGACCATGCCGCGTGAGTTGCGCTTGAGGTCGAGGAAGAACACTTTGCGATCCGCGAGTATTTTTTCGGTGTGTAATAAATCGCTTTCCACGGTGTTTACGACGTTGTTGACCTGTGCGGAGACTCACTTGAGGCTGCTTCTTGTCAACGGAATTTCTTGATGCACGACCTGCTCCCCATCGACCGCCCCGCGCTCGTTCTTGCACCGATGCAGGACGTCACCGACCTGCCATTCATGCGTGTGATCGCCCGACGCGGTGCGCCCGATTGGTTTGTGACCGAGTATTTCCGCGTGCATCCGGATTCCGTGCCGCACCCGTATATCTTGCGTTCCATCACCGAAAATCAGACCGGAAAACCGATCTTCGCTCAGATGATCGGGCGCGACCTACCGAGTCTGGTGCGCACCGCCAAGCAGCTTTCCGAGCTGGATGTCGCTGGCATCGACCTCAATCTTGGCTGCCCAGCTCCCATCGTTTGCCGCAAAAATGCCGGCGGTGGACTCCTGCGTGAACCCGCTGAAATTGACCGCCTGCTCGGTGCTTTGCGCGACGCCATCCCCACGCGCTTCACGGTGAAAACACGCATCGGATTCGCAAGTGAAGAGGAATTTCCCGGCCTGCTGGAAATTTTCCGCCGCCATGGAATCGATGGGCTCACTATCCACGGACGAACCGTGAAAGAACTCTACAAGACGCCAGTTCATCCCGATTGCGTGCGGCGGGCGGTGGAAACAATGGACTGCCCAGTCATCGCCAACGGCAACGTGGTGGACGTGCAAACTGGACTCAACTACCACGAAATGACGCAAGCCGCCGGGCTGATGATCGGCCGTGGCGCAATCCGCAATCCATGGTTATTCACCCAACTCAAGGCATCATTTCTGGGCGAAAAGCCGCCCACCCCCAGCCACCGCGATCTGCTCGAATACGTGATCGAGCTTTACGAAGAACTCGCGCGGGAATCGCGGAAATTTCTGCCCACCGCCCACGTTCAGCGCATGAAAAAAACGCTCGCCTACATCAGCCACGGGCTGGAAAGCAGCTTCGAATACGACATGCGCCGCGCCAGCACGCCCGATGATTTTTTCCGCCTTTGCCGCCAACATCTGGACCACGACGCCCCGTTGCCCGCCCGTCCGCCCATCGACTCCAAGCTGTTTTGCGGCTTCGAGAATCTAC
>JBGSLX010000243.1:0-3006 GCA_041740475.1 Akkermansiaceae bacterium
GGGATGGTATGCAGGCCTGCGGGAGTGATCGGCCATGCGGCGGCGTTGCTGGAGACGAGCGTGGCGGTGAGTGGTGCACCGCCGGCATTGGTCACGATCATTTCGCCATGCGCACGCTGGCCGGTGATCATCTGCGAGAAATGCTCGCCATTCAGGTGGTTCGAGACCGTCGCGAGAGCGGTGCCTTGCCCACCGCCGCGGATGAAAATTTCGCCCGACTCCGAGACGAGTGCGGAAAGAGCAAACGCCTGCGCGGAGGTAAGATTCTCCGTGCTCTCGATGACCTCTTTCGTCCATGTGGTGCTGTTGGGGCTGGTAAAGACGGTGCCGCTCTCTCCGACGATGATCCAAAATTGGCTCGTGGTGAAAGTGGAAACATCGTTAAGGTTTTGCGTGGTCGGCAGGCTGAGCTGAGTCCAATTGACCCCAGTATCGACGCTGCGCAGAACGATTCCGCCATCGCCCACCGCGATCAGCACGCTGCCAAATGCGGCGACACTGCGAAGCGCCGCGCTGGCTGGCACGCTTGCCGGTGCGGTGACTGACGTCCAATTCGCGCCGCCATTTGTGGTGCGGAGAATGGTGCGATTCGCTCCCACTGCTACACCTGTCGTGCTGCTGGAAAAAGCGATGCCCATCAGCGATGGAGTAGCCGCAGGAATGACTGCACTCGCAAACGTAGTGGCCGCTGTTTGGCGCACGATAAAGCCGTCATTTTTGCCTTTGGCCTTGCCGCAGATGGCGATGAATCCCGTGCCGCTGGTGATCGTGGCCACCGCCTGCCAGTCTTGAGAATTCGCCACTGCGTTGTTGAAGTTTGACCAGTTGATGCCTCCGTCAGTCGATCTTAAAGCCAGACCATTCGCGCCCACCGCCCAGCCAAGCGTGGTGCTAGGAATCAGCAAGTCATTCACATCGCGGCCACCCGCCAAGCCGTTGCGCTGCCATGCGAATGGGTTGCTTTGATTGGTCAAAAATGTGCCGCCCTCCCCGCCAGCGATCACCACGCCCGGCGACCCCAAGCGCACCGCCACGGCTTGCAAGGGATCGCTGCCATCACCCGCGCGGATGCGCCGCCAGACGACGGGCGAGGTGGTGGTATTTCCTGAAAGTGAAAGGATCACTTCCGACTGGTTTGCATCGGTAGTGGTGAGTGTGACAGACTGAGATGCTGCGCCTGAAGTGGTCGGCGCAAAGGTCAGCGGCAAATCCGCGAAGGCACCTGCCCCGATACTGAGTGTAGCCGGCCCACGAGAAAATGGCGCGGTGGCGGCGGGAATCGTCACTGTGGCGGTGGTGTTGCCGAGGTTGTTGATACGCACCGTTTTCGCCGTCGTATTACCGACTGGGATCGTGCCGAAATCCACGGCTGTTTCGCTGAAATGGAGATTTGGCGCGAAGGACACTGTGCCAAAGAGTGAGCGATTGATCGTGGACTGGCCTTCTGGGGCGATCGAGAGCGTCGCGCTGGTGCTGCTATTGCTGCGCGGCGCGTATCGCACTTTGAAGGTTCGGCTTTCCCCGGCAGGAATGATCTGGCGGCTCGGGGAAACGGAGAAAATTGTGTTTGCTGACCCGATGCTGGCATCCACCACCACGTGGCCGCGAGCGGGCGCGCCGCTGGCAGTGACGGTGAGGTTTTGTTCGGTCATCGCACCATTCAACGTGCTGAATCCGGAGATCGTGCTGGCGGTGATCGTCGGAACGGGTGCGGCGGGATTGTAGCCGAACTCCACACGCCCTTGCACGGTGGCGGGCGCAGTGGCGGGGTCGAAACCGCCCAGAGGAATGATGCGTGTGCCAGAGTCATAGTAGAATCGACCATCGCTGCGCACGTAGAGGCAGGAGCTGCTGGCATCGCCGATCACAAAGCGCGAGCCATGCGGTTTTCCGGGGAAAAGTTCGACCGTCCAGCCATTGGTGATGCTCATCCGCAGCGTGAACTCTTCGAGTCCCGTGCCTGAAATGCTGCCTGCCATCGCCTGGCCGGAAGGCGGAGTGGCGCGGAACAGCACCTCGTTGTTGGGCAAGAATCCAAATGGATCGCGCAGCTCGATGGCACCATTCAGCTCCATGCTCGCCTGCCAGTTTTGACCGGGAAAGGTCGAGAACGTGAACGGCGTGAAATCTCCGCTCGGCAGTTTTTCACCGAAGATTGTCCCGTTGATTGAGCCGAGCAGCGGCATCGTCACTTGCGCCGCATTGAGCGAGAGATCCACCGTCTGGCCGTTGGCGGTGCGAATCACCCGCAGCTCGCCACCGAGGAGGTTTCCAGGATTTGCGGCAGCGGGCAGCGGATTGACGCTGAGAAACGGTCCGAGGTTGATCGGCGTGAGCATGCCAGAAATGAGCATCGAGTTTCCTCCCACTGGAGCGCCGGTATCGACGAACAAGCGCCCGCCTTTGAACTGAAATGGCGCAGCGTCTTCTCCATCGAAGGAAAACACCTGCGGCAGCGTGATGTCTGCCACTTCCAAGTTCGCGACAAACGATGGCACCGGCACGATGTCCTGCGAGAGCTTCACCGCGAACGAGGCATCTGGCACGTTGACGCTAAAAAACGCAGGTTCACCGGGCTCAGGGAAATAACCCAGCATCATGCTGCCTTTGATGCCGATGCCGCCATTGCGCCGTGCTTGGGCATACGGGCGGTCATTGCTTGGCTCGAAATCGGGTTCGTAGTAGGGCGAAAAGGCGAACAATCCGAGCGAGGCATTGGCAGCGAATTGCCCAAGTTCCGCAGGCAAACTGACGGTGCCGGGCGTCGTGAACTCACCGCCTACTTCGAGCGCGATTTTCGGCATTTCTTCGAACAGCACGTTGCGCAGCTCCTCGATTTTTTCGATCCGCGCACTGCCACTGAGCGCGAGAATTTGCGGTAGCTCGGTCTGCACTTGGGCAAACAAATCCGACAGTCCGGTGGCTTTCAGGCCGTTCTCTTGTTGGCCACCGGGCAGCTTGATTTCAAACCTCGCATTCGCCTGCACGAAGTCGTTTAGCCAGTTG
>JBGSLX010000244.1:0-12060 GCA_041740475.1 Akkermansiaceae bacterium
AAATCAGGGGCGCAAACTCGGGGTGTGTGGGACCATCCTGCTGGCGGAGGAAGGAATTAATTCAACCATTGCGGCGGCGGGCGAAAACTTGGACGCATTTATGCAGATGCTACGCGCCATTCCCGCGTTTTCTGGAATCACGGAAAAGCGGTCCTCTGCGGAAAAAGCGCCGTTTTATCGATTCAAAGTTCGGATCAAAAAAGAAATCGTGACGCTTGGTGCGGGCGAGCTGGATCCGGCGAACAACGCGGGACAATACGTCACGGCGGAAAAATGGAATTCACTGATTGAAGCGGAAGATGTCGTGGTGATCGACACGCGCAACCGTTACGAAACCGCGATTGGAAAATTTCATGGTGCCATTGATCCGGAGACGGATTCCTTTGGCGAATTTCCGGAATGGGTGAAAACGCATTTAGATCCCGAAAAAACCCCGAAAGTGGCCATGTATTGCACAGGCGGGATTCGCTGTGAAAAGGCGACGGCGTTATTGAAACGCGAAGGTTTTTCGGAGGTTTACCATCTCGAAGGCGGCATCCTCAAATACTTGGAAAAAGTGCCCGCGGAAGAGAGTTTGTGGGAAGGCGAATGTTTTGTATTCGACGGACGCGTCGGCTTGGCACACGGGCTTGCGGAGGGAAATTACGTGTTTTGTGCCGGCTGCCGCTATCCGCTTGCGCCGGAAGATCTGGCACATCCGGAGTATGAAGCAGGCGTCGTTTGCGGTCGTTGTCATGCCGATGCGGATGAGGCGACCAAAGCTGGAAGACGCGAACGCCAGCGCCAAATCCGCTTGGCCGCCGCGCGAGGCGAACCGCATCTGGGACGCGACTTTCGCGCTACTTCGCGATAAATTGTTCGGGCGCGAACTCTGGGTTGATCAGGACTTCGTTGAATTGAGTGATCACATTGCCCAAGGGACCACGCGTGGTCATTTTTGTCGGGAACCGAATGCCTTCGAACTCCTGATAAGCCTCCAACTGCGTGGGGCCGTCGGAGGATTTTTCCAATTGCGGAAGTCCTTCGACCAGCACACGCATGCGCGGTTCGCCTTCGGTGTATGAGGTCACCAAATGCCCTTCCGAATCGACACCCACCGTGCGACCCGGCAAATCCATGATGCCATCGGGATTGGCGGTTTCCCAGGCGCGGGTGCGGAGTTCAATGGCTTCGGCGGGTTCCATCGGTTCCCACACACCGGGATCGCCGGGAAGCACGGTGCGATACCAAGCTTTTTCGCCATCGAACAAATTGAGAATTTCGCCGGCAGGCAGCTGGATTCGCATCCAATACAAATTCGGACGCGCCACCTTCACCGTGATCGGCGCCGGTTCCTGACCGGGGGCCGGAACCAAGGTGCCGCGAAACTCCAAGGTCCGCACCGCCGCCAATCGTTCGGCCCCACCCACGGTCTCCCGCATTTTCCCCAGCAACACTTCCGCCTCTGGTGTGACTTGCGCGTTTAGCGAAACGCAAAAGCCAACAGCCAACGCCAAGGCAACGAGGATCTTCTTCATGAGGCCGCCAGTTCCATGGTGCCTTTGTATTTCGGCGCATCTTCTTCAATGCCGAAATTCACCGCCGACAACGAAGCGATCTCCGCCATTTCGTCGTCAGTCAATGCAGGACAATCCGGTGCCATGGCAAATTCACGCAGCTGTTCCGCATCATAAATATTCGGCAAAGTCGAAGCGACGCGTTCATCCGCCAGCAACCATTGCAAAGCCGCCTGACCAAGTGAACGATCCGGTCCTTCGAGAAAACGCAGTTGATCGATTTTTTGGACCCCATTGATCAACCAACTCTTCGGACGATGCACACGATGATCATTAGGCGGAAACACGGTATCGGCGGTGTATTTACCTTCCAACATCCCGCTCGAATGGGTCACTCGAATCAAATACATCGTGTCTTTTCCTGCCTCCGTCCCTGCGTCCATAATGGCCCGCCCCGGGTGTGGTTCGAGCAGATTGTAAATGTGTTGAAGGCTCGTGATGTTACGTTCCTGCACGCAACGAATACCCTCGTAAAGCCAGCCAATCGCCGGGCCGAGAGCTGCGCCGCAATGCAGAATTTTGCCCTCGGATTTTAACTCCTCCATGGTGTCCCAAATCCGGTCGTCCTCCACTTCCGCCATGCCAACATTGTGCAACTGCATGAGATCAATGCGGTCGGTATTCAGCCGCCGCAGTGCTTCCTCCGTCGCAAAGCGCAGGGCTTCCGGCGAAAAATCTTGCGGGATGGCGCGTTGACCGCGGCGTTCATCGCCGTGATTGCGAAAGTCGTAGCCAATCTTCGTCGCGATCACGATGTCGTCGCGGCGGTTGGGAAAGGCCCGGGCGATCAATTCCTCACTGCGTCCGTTTCCATAAGTGTCAGCCGCATCAAAAAGCGTGATCCCGAGATCCAGCGCTTTGTGCATGAGCGCAATCGCCTCCCCTTCCGTGTATTGCCCCCACCAACCGGTGGAAACCGTCCAAAGTCCAAAGCCGACTTCACTGACCTTTAAATTCGTGCCGCGATAATTGCGATATTTCATACCACGGAAATACCCCACGAGAAGAGCCAGCGCAAGACCCCGCCTTCAAGATCGTATCTCAAGCGCCAAAGCTGCAACTCAATCCTCGACCCGTATCAGCCCCAGCAATGGGAACGCCCTGACATGGACTATTTTCTGGCTTCAGTAATCGCCGCATCGAGAGAATCCGAGATCATCGATAATCGTCGAAATTCAGCGACCAACTGATCGTGGAGGGTTTCCTTACTTATCGTCATTTTGAAAATGAACGGCTGCATCGTGTAGCTCTCCTTGGTCTGATGTCCATCCCAAGCTTCGATGCGATTTTTCTCCTTCGCAAAGAGCGCCTTCACCAGTTGTTTGCCATGGATACCCGTTCGATCCTTACTCGACTCAATGTGGAGCACCACATTGCAAGTTCCTCTGCGAACATCGGCGTTGGTCATCCAGCTTTCAAAGTGGATCCCCCGTCCATCCTCATTGAACCAAGTATCTTTGAATACCTGAATGCCAATGCTTTTCGGTTCGGTTTCGTTAGGGTAAAGCCCGGCTACCGAAGTCCAATGTTTGCTAAACCACTTCTCCCGCTGGAGGGAAGCCGCAACTGCATGATAGATCGGGGCGCAGTCGGTGATGGAGGTCATAGGCTTTCTACATGCACTAAACCTGCTTCAGGGGGCAAGCGCAGCGAGTTAGCATTTTGAAGTGATTAGCCTTTGTATCTCCGACGTGATGCATATTGTCCGCCTCCCAGGCAGATAAATTCACGATCTGCGAGAAACAACCTCCACGATTCGTAGCCGCACGACAATTGCAGAAATTGGAAATACCGCTGATCCGCAAACTTAACAAAGAGATCTCCTGTGTTTGCCTCATGAATGGCTTGGATGACGGGATCCGATCCAATTATTATTCTAACTCTCTCTAACGCGTCGACTGGTGCAGCAAGTCCGAACCGGTGTCCGTGGTCCTCTGAAGTAACATGGACGCCTTCCGTCGTCACTAGGCGCCATTCTGACTCGGTGCAAATCACATCGCCTTGGCTGAACTCAAATAACCAAGAGGAGTCTGTTTTGTCCCCCCTCGATAAAAACTGGCCAACAAGCGGTGATGGATCAATATTCATTCTGCTGATTCCGACCTATTTACCCAATGCGCTTCACTTGGTTGCGTTTTCACGAGGATCGCGACGCTTAAATCCATTCCACAAGAGAGGAGGGATTCCTCAAGGCACTGCCTTTTCACTCCCATACTTGGAGATCAAGTCGTCGAGCACGGTCTCGGTCAGTTCATGGCCCTCCAAAAATGGATATCCTTCCCATCGAATGACGCCGGATGGATCAATCACTATCACGTGCGGTATACCTTTGACGCCCAGAGCATTCTTCGTTGTTGCCTTCGTATCGACGGCCGAAAAATATTTGATCTTGGGAGAATCCAGTTCCTCGACTTTCTCCACTGGCTCGTCGGAAATGCCGATCACCACCAGTTTATCTTTGAATTTCTTGTGAAACTCATTGAGTTCCGGAATCGCCTTTAAACATGGCCCGCACCATGTTGCCCAAAAATCAATGAGGACGAATTTGCCTTCGGTGTCCGGCTCTTTGGATATCCATTCTTCCACCACAAGCTCCGGCGCTTTCTGATCAATAAACGATTTCGCCCAAAGCTTTTTCTCTGCTGCGCATAAATTGGCGGCCAGACTTAGCAAGATAACAGATGCGAGGACAATTTTCATAGGAAGTGCAGGGTGTAAAGTGCTCTTAATGTTGCTCGGGCAACTTAGAGCCCTTGTCTTGATCGTAACAACTATGCGGGAGAGCGGAATGTTGCGATGCATTTTTAGGGGGCTTCACCAGCTTTTAGTGATGTGTTTATCTACATGCTTATTCTGCGCTTTCTGCATGCGAAGAATCCTCAGCCAGCCGGGTCGCTTCTTTAGACTCACGGATCACATCCTTAAGCAAACGGACCACTTCCTTAATCTGCCGGACCACTTCCCTAACCAGCCGTGTTGCTTCCTTGGTATCCCGGGCCACTTCCTTAGCCAGCCGGACCACTTCCTTAAGCAAACGGAGTGCTTCCTTAGGCTCCCGGAGCGCTTCCTTAGGCAAACGGAGTGCTTTTTTAGCCAGACGGAGCGCTTTTTGCTTGACAAGGCGCTCCGATTCCCGATGTCGGCCCACCTTGCTCTTCTGTTACATTTTCGCCACGAATGGCACACGGAATTGATTTTCCCCCCATTTTTCTCCACACCGACCTGCGTCAGGGTCGCGCATGATCGCACGGTCCCACACCATCACCACATCAGCACACGAAACATCCTTCGATATGCCTGAAATCAACCCATCTGTAACTACCGTGGAATCCATTCCGAATCCATCCAGCCCGGAACCCGCAGAAGCCAAACGCCAACGTGCGGTTCAAAACAAGAAGATCACCAACTACGTCAACGAAGCCGATACCTTCCTGACCACCCTGCTTGGTGATGCCACCCTGAAATCCGTCGCCGCCGCCCATGGCTTCGACGAAACTGAACTGGCCGCCGGAGTTGCCCTCGCTGACGAAGCAGGCCGGGGTTTGCAAGGACGCCAAGCCGGCATGGGCGAAAAGAAAAATGAACAGGAAGAGCTCGAGACCAACGAAGAAAAAGCGCGTTCGGATTACGCCGCGTTTCGCCTCATCGCCCGGGCCTCTTACCCCGCTGAAGGGGATCGCCTCGCCCTTGGCCTGACCGGCGACGTCCCCGAAGACGTCGACAGTTTCATCACCACGGCGACCACTGGCTACACCAACGCCGCAACCACCTCCTACACGGAGAAAATGACCAAACGTAATTACGCTCCGGTCCGCCTGACTGAGCTCCTGGCCCAACTAAACGAACTCACCGGCGACCTCTCCGATCGCGACACCGCCAGCGGCGACGCCGTGGAAGACACCAAAACCCGCGACAAAGCCTACGCCGACCTGCGCGATTGGATGAAAGAACTCAAAGGCGTCATGCGAGGCGCGCTCAAAGGACAGCAAGCCCAACTCGCGAAGTTGAAGCTGTAACAGCCACGTAACCGCCAACAAACACCAAGAAGCCGTCCCGCGAAAGTGAGGCGGCTTTCTTGTTTTCCAGCCAAGCCATCGCAACATACACACGCCTTCTTACGGCCGATCAGACACCGTCACGGCCACACCATCATCCACAGCCAGCGCCTCGAAATGCCGACCTCGAGTCGATACTGCTGCTTGGGGTCGAATTGGATTTTCCTGCGCTGTCAGGCAGTGAGAATGCGGCAATCGACGACGGTGAATTTCGAGAACCCCCGGTCGAAGGTGACGATCTGCAATTTTGCCGCCGTGGCAAAGGCCGCAAGATACGCGTCGCTCCAGAGGTTTGGCGTCGTGCGGCACGTGGCCACCAGCGACTTCAAAATGGAGTCCACTCCTACCGGCTCCGGCAGGAGCGTGATTCGCCCGTCGGCCTCCAGCGTTTCCATTGCCTCCACGGCGGCGTTGGGCAGCAGCACATCTGGACCCATGACCTGTGGCGTGCAGAGCAAACGGAGCACGCCCAGCCGTGAGAGTCGGCAAAGCACAGCCTCGCCCGTGTCAGTCCCGTCGAACCATTCGAGCGCCTTGTCCCGATGGGCGTGACGGCTCACCAGCAAAGGAAACAGGACGTTGACGTCCGGGAGAAACTTCATGGCAGCCGCTCGCCCGCTTTTTCAAGCAATTCCGCCATCTGATCGTTGTTCAAGGCGGGGATCACGTTGCCCTTGCGGATAGTTACCGGTGCCTCGGCCATGCGCCTTGCCCGATGCACGCGGGATGACGGTGGGAGTCCGAGCACAAGGCTCAACCCTTCGCTAACGAGGTCTTTCATCTTTCGGTTTTCGCTGGCCGCCTTCACCTTGGCCTGCCGATAGAGTTCGTCGGGAATATCCAGCGTCGTTTTCATGGGAGAAAACATGCCCTATTTATGGATTTCTGGCAATGGCTCACACGAAGCACTGAGACACGGAGGAGTGTCACGCGCGATCTATCCGAACGCGACACCGTGCAAGACACCAAAACCCGCGACAAAGCCTTATAAGCTTACAAGCTACGAAAACAAAAAGAAGCCGTCCCGCGAAAGTGGGGCGGCTTTTTGCCTGCATTCCCTGAAAATTCAACCGCGAATGAACGCGAATGGACGCGAATAAAGCAGAAGGCATCCCAGCAAAATCCAATAGGATATTCTGGTGGAGCGATATCTTGAACATCCAAGTTCGTCTTCCGCCTCCCTTCAGGTATTAGCGTTTATTCGCGTTCATTCGCGGTTAAAAACTGCAGGAATCCTCAGAAGGTTAAACCGCGAATAGACGCCAATGAACGCGGATTTTCTGACAAGACAAGGCGCTCCCACTCTAGCTTTGCGCGTTTGAAATTGAGAATCACGCCCACAGGGAGACCGGTGATGCGAAGATAGTTTAACATCTGACCACGCTCATGGTCGGTGATCCGTTCTATGACTTTCGTGTCAAGCACCACTTTATCAAAGGCGATCAGATCAGGAACATACACACTGACTTGCACAGACTTGTAGATAATATTGAAATGCGGTTGCTGCAGAAACGGGATCGCTCTCAGACCAAACTCAACCACCAATGCGTTTTCATAAGGTTTTTCGTGTAAACCATGCCCCAACAAATTCAATACCTCCATGGCAGCACCCACCACCTGAAACACCTCCTCCTTGTGCAACAAATCCTTCGAATCCATGGGCCATGGTGTACCCGAATTTCCGGAATCAATTCAACCGCGAATGAACGCCAATGAACGCGAATATGCAGAAGGCTTCCCTGCGGATGTTACCAGTGCCAAGCAGGACGCCAAACCGCAACTCCCCATCAGGCTTTTGCAGGTATTAGCGTCAATTCGCGTCCATTCGCGGTTAAAAAAACTCCGAAAAATCAACCGCGAATGAACGCCAATAAACGCGAATAAGCAGAAGGCCCCGCAGCAGATCTTCCTATTGCCCTGTGGTGCACGCCCATCCCCAATTCCCCATCATTCTTCTGCAGGTATTAGCGTTAATTCGCGTCCATTCGCGGTTAAAATTTGCAGGAACTCCGTCATCAATATCGGATGTGTCTAACACACAGCTTGGCCCCATTCCCCCGCGCTTCCATCTCCCTCGCCACCAGGCTGCGATGGCATTCCTCCGGTTTTCTTTCAAAACAAAGCAGGCAAACCCGCCGATCCTTTGCCTGCTCGATCAAGCCCAAGATATCCTGCTGCTGCTGCTTCAGCACTTGCTTGTAACCCTTCACATACTCCGACCAAGAGCCGTTCTCGCGGAGGCGATCCCGGATCGTTTTGGGCGCACCGAGCCTTTGCACGTGCAGATAATCGCACTTGTTACATTACGTAGGGTCGATCAATTTATAAAAGCCGCGCAATGGCAACTACCCCTGTGACTAGCGCTGCTAGCGCTCCCAAAAGCGCCCACAGCTGGGCAGGCTTCATTGAGGAGGCTATTTCACCTATTGTCAGCTCGGTCACCTCTACTCGGCGTTTTTCTTTAGCCTTGGCTTCTACTTTATTTTTCCAGTCAGCAAATACACCAATGAACTGTTTCGAGCTTAATGAGCTTGGTTTAAGATCCAAATGTTGGACATACCAATCGTATCCGGCTTCAAGCAACCCTTCGTCCCTAGAACCAGTTTCTACGATCACTAGAAGTGGATGGCCAAGGACATATGCCATTGCTGCCTCGATCTGATTCCACACCGTAGGGAGGATTTGATTCGCAAGCGGGCGCTCTTCTGGTGAGCCACGCCTCTCCAGACCCTCGATAACCTTAACACGCTCGAAGGCAATAATGACCGTCCCTCTGCATTCGTTCATTAGTTGCTGAATAAATTTTAGTGGGTGCGATGATGAAAAATCACTGCGACCCACTGCTCTAGAGGGTGTCATGAACTTTATTGGAAGATAGAGTTTAGCATGAGGGAGAGGAAGGCAACCCAGTGGAGGCCTGCGAGAGTTTCTGGGAGGCGTTCGTAATCACGGGCTAACCTGCGAAAACGGGAGGCCCAAGCGAATGAGCGCTCGACCACCCAGCGGCGCGGGAGGAGCACAAAACCACGTTTTGCCTCTTCGAGTTTTACCACCACCAGCTTGATTCCTTCAGCTTGCGCGGCTTCCGCTGGAGCTTGACCCGTGTATCCTTGATCGACAAAGGCGATCTCCACATTTTCTCCAGTCGCTTCCTGAACTTCCTGTGCAAGTTGACCTACCTGCGCTCTTTCTTGCTCACTGGCTGGTGTGATTTTCAAGGCCAGTAAATGGCCCAATGTGTCTACTGCAGCATGAACCTTCGCCCCTTTCTTTTTCTTGTGTCCATCGTATCCTGCGCGGTGTCCGCTCTCTGGGGTGGATTTCATCGTGCGCGCATCGAATATCACAGCGCTAGGCTCCAACTTTCGCCCGGCATATAGGCGTAGAAATTTGCGAAGATCGTGAGCCATCGCTTCAAAAACTCCAGCTTTGATCCAACGCGCAGTCTGCTGATGAACCGCCTGCCAAGGCGGCAGATCGTTGGGTAAGGCTCTCCATGCGCAGCCATAGCGCACCAAATACTTTAACGCGTTAAACACGTCCCGCAGTGAGTGTTCCCGCTGCGGTGCATTCTCTTTCATCAACATTAGATAGGTTGATACAAACTCCCATTCTTCATCGGTAACGTCGCTGGGATAGCCTTTTTTACCGCTGCCTTGTTTGAATACTTTGTTCGCCATCCCAAGCTTGATGTCGATTTGTACATACAAAGTACAGCTTTTTCATCAGAAAAGTTCATGACACGCTCTAGGAATAAAACCGTGCGATCTTATATAGTCCTCTAAACACCTCACAAACTCTTCTTGTTCATTTGTGACCGTGCGTCCCACACTTATAAAGATATTGTGATTCATAGATCTGCTGAAATTATTTAGCTAACTCCGAAATCTGACTGTTGTAACTGTTTGCTATTTGAATCGCTCCATATTGGCTGGGCATATTCGATGCATTACCTCGTGGCAAGACGTAAAAGGCAGAAATTCAATCTATGCTTCACCGTCTCACGACGGCGACGACCTCACACCGAGTATCGCTCACCGTCGCGGTGGGCGCGGCCTAGGGTGGCTAGGGTTTCTAGGATTTCGGCGATGTCGTGGGGTTTGGCTCTGGCGAAGCGGGTGGCTAGTTGCTCGGCGGTGATGGGGGTGGCGGCTTGTTGTAGGGCGCTTTCTACGGCGCGCACGCGGTCGGCTAGGGTTTTGGGCCAGGGAGTTTTGTTTGTCGGATGGCGCGGCGTGCCATCCCTACCTGGGGTTTTGCTTGCGATTTTTGTTTTGCTGGCGGGGAGCTCTAGCTTGGGTTGGTCGGGTTTGGATGGGTTTTGGTAGTCGGGGCGTAACCAGCGGATGTGGCCGGCGGCTTCTTCTTTGGCGCGCTCGGCATTGAGGGCGACGAGGCGGGTGAGGATTTCGGCGTCGAGGGCGCGTTCGAATGCGGTCACCGCGGCGTTGAAGGCTTCGGGGGTGGCGGCGATTTGATCGGTGGACCCGGTTTTGAAGTCGTGGATGCTTCCGCGCTGGGCTTCTTGGTGCCATTCCCAGAGGTCGTTCCAACCGTAGGCGGCGAAGACGGCGGCATCGAGTTCGTCGTGGAGTTGACGCAGCACCGAGACCAAGCCTGCGTCGTGGGTGGCCTGTTCTTTGGCGGTCAAGGGACGGCCTGCGCGCAGGGCTTCCAGCACGTTATAGATCTCTGTCAATGAAAGCCCGGGGTGTTGCGATTGAACCTGCTTGCGGTGGGAGTCCAGCGCTTTGGCTGACATGCGAATGCGAGCCTTCTCCGCATCTGTACATGTAGGGAAAGGAAAAGGGTCGAAACAAATCGCGGGTTTCCAACGGGGGCGATCCTCAAGTTTAGGAGCTACCTGTCGCAGCCAAGCCTGATGCGCGTCAGATTGAAGCACTCCTAAAATCCACGGGTCATCGGAGACCACACAATAAAGCTGAACGTCCGGCAAAATATCTGCGTCAAGAAAGACGAATGGCTTAAACTTAGATGTGTCTGGAACAACAATAAATTGCTTAAGATCAGCAAGCGCTCTCCGAAGCCTTGGAGCGTTCTCACCGAACAGCCACCAATTCTTTCTCCTGGTGTCCCTCTTGTTCTGATCGCGTTCTGGCTTCACTCTATTAAACAAGCGCTGCCACAGCGCAGGGTAATCGCGTCTCGCCTCCTCACAGCTCCTGCCGAAAAAGTCTACCACCCACTTAGGTTGAAAAGTCTGCACTACATCTCGACCGATCATGTATCTCTTCAATACAGAAGGCAGCAATGAAGGTGTATAACCCAAGCCCGCCAACTCTTCACTCGAAAGGCGAAATCCGTCACCAAGTGGAATGACTCCTTGGAACGACATGCCCTTATTTGAGAGAAGAGGAACCGTAGAGGCGGCATTTGCACCGACCGTCAGATCGGGATTAATCACCCCTTGCCGAGGTCGAAACCGAATTACATATGTTCCTTCGTCGCCCTCCTCTTCCGATGTGGTTTCTAGCAGTATGCCCTCGCGACTGTCTGTTCTAGCTACTGTCATTGCCACGCGCACAGAAGCTCCATCCGCGCTATCAACCCACGGATGATCAGGTATTGCCACGGCCAGAGAAACCCCTGCGCCTAAAGCGTCATTAAGAACGCATCGATTTAAGCTTTGGCTAATCGAATTCGTGGTTATGAAGCCGAATCTCCGAACCGATTTGGCGAGCAGTAAATCGGCCGCGTGCTTCCACCAATACATAACAAAATCAACTGTCTCTGCAACTTCGGGCCAAGCTTCCCTAGTCGCCCGAACATACGAATCACCAAGCGCGTGACGCATGCGTTTATTCCCAATAAACGGAGGGTTTCCTACGATGTAATCCGCCTTCGGCCACTCTGCGGGCCGCGGATTTTTGTAAATTAAGAGAGGAACGCGAGAAGCTTCATCGGGAACACTTTCGCCAGTCACAGGATGTCGAGTAAATGCGCGTCCGTCCCAGACGGTGATGATCTCGCCGTTGGCATCGCGTTTGGGCAAGGGGTCGCCATCCCATGTTAGAACGGCATCTCGGTTTTCTATGTTGCGGAATTTTTTCAGGACGGGCTCGGCGGGGAGGGTCTGGCCGCGGGTGCGGAAATGCCATTGGAGGTAGCCGATCCAAAGGACGAGTTCAGCGAGGGAGGCGGCGCGGGGATTGAGTTCGATGCCGAGAAATTGGTGGGGATCGACGGTGTGCGTATCGAGATCCAGGAAGGTGGTCTCCCCAAATCCGGCGGCCACATCGAGGACTTCGCCTTCGAGGCGTTTGAGGTGTTCGAGAGTGACGTATAGAAAATTGCCCGAACCACAGGCCGGATCGAGCACGGTCGTCTCGCAGAGTTGGGTGTGAAAACGGAGAATCTCCGTGCGCGCACTCTCGATGCGGTCGGCGCGGGCTTCAAGCAGGGCTGCGGCGCGCACGCTGTCCCATTCC
>JBGSLX010000245.1:0-2377 GCA_041740475.1 Akkermansiaceae bacterium
CGCGCCACATATCCAGTGAAAGCTGGCAGGATAAATGGGTTGTTCTGGAAAAAATCACCTGCCAAGAACTGAAAACTCAAATCTCCCACTTGTTCGCTGGCAACTGCCTTGAAATCGCTCTCGACACGACCACCCGTGGCCCGCATCAAGATCGTGGAGCCACGTTTGAAAGTGTGCGCCTTAGCTCGGATGTCCGCGCGTTTTTCAGGCAGCGCTGCATTGATTTCTTCCATCGCAATCCGGCAATGCGGCACGTCGATGATTTTGGAGCGCTGGCCATTGGCGAGGAAACCAATCGGCCCAATGACTCCGCCGCGCGGAGCATCAAAATGGGGGGTGATTTTCGAGCGGTATTGCCAGGTCTGAGGAGTCGAGAGGCAGAAATTTACCGGAAACTCGATGCCAGCCATGTGCTTGAGCAATTCTCTGACTTGGCGGGTTTTCCATTCGAGCTGCTTTTGATATTCCAAATGCTGGTATTGGCAGCCGCCGCATTCGCCGAAGAGCGGGCATTCTGGCACCACGCGGTCGGGCGATGGCATCAAAACCTCGATCAAATCCGAGTGTGAGCAGTTTTTGTCATTGCGATAAATGCGTGCTTTCACCGTCTCGCCCGGCAGAGCAAATGGCACAAAAACCACCCAGCCATCGTGACGGGCGACTCCTGACCCCAAGTTCGTGAGCGAGTCGATCTTCAACTCAAGCTCTTGGTGGTATTCGAATGGGATGGGGACGAATTTCTTCGGCGGTCGTTGGTGCATTGGCAAAGGCGGGGACATTGCCCGCCCGCTGCGGACTGGGCAATTGATTTCAACGCGGTCCAGCCAAGGCATGCAGAACTTTTACGGCCTGCCACGCGGCATTCACGTCATGCACGCGGAAAATCTGAGATCCTCGCTTCATGGCTGCTGCGATACAAGCGACCGTCCCAGCATCTCGCTCGCGCGGGTCGGGCAGGTCGAGGACATCGCCGATGACGGTTTTGCGCGAAACTGGGACTAGCACCGGCCTGTCAAATCGCTGCAAGCGCACCAAATCTCGATACACCGTGAGATTATCGACTCGTTGCTTCGCAAAATCGATCCCTGGATCCAACACCAGCGCATTCTCGGAAAGTCCGGCCTTCCCGGCGAGCGAGATTTTCTCCGCAAAAAACAGCTCCAGCGCTGCCATCACGTCCGGCCATTGCTGCTGGAAATGCGGAATCTTAGGCTCGCCCACGCTGTGCATGATGAGCAGCGCGGCCCGATGTTCCGCACAGAGACGCGCATTGCGGTCGTCGGGCAGCGCACCCATGTCATTGATTAATTCGACTTTTCCCAAACGCAACACGGCATCCACTACGCCGTACCGCCACGTGTTTGCGGAGAGAATCGGCGGCCAAACTTGCTCCTGATCTCGGGGTTTCTCATCCTGCCAGACCTCATCCCAGCGCTCGAAGAATCCCGTGAAACGCCGAATTTCCTCGGTTTCCGTGACCGCTCCTCGGTTGGTTCTGGCGCTTTCTGCACCGACGTCGATGAAGTCGGCTCCCGCTTGGATAAGTTGTCGCGCTTGAGCCAGTGCTGAGTCGAAATCCAGCGTTCCATCGCCAGAAAATGAATCATCATTGACGTTCACGATGCCCATCACCAGCGGACGCCGAGGGAAAAAAATTTCACGTTGTGGCAGTTGTAGCTTCATAAGCTGTGTATCAATCCAGAAGTGTTAGCTTTAGAGCTTTAACCCGCTTGCTAGATGATATTCGGGAAAGTGATTGTTTCTCTAGCAAGGGTAGTTAGGCCGCGCCTTCCCTAAGCACCTTCAAGATCCTCGTTGCGACTCGCTGCGGGCCAGCATCTCTGCTTCTTCTTCGTGCGAGTGGATTTGCAGCGAAATTTGCACACCTTCTTTGTCTGCGGCGGCTTTGAGCACGTTGCGGATCGCGGATGCGGTGAAGCCGTTGCGACCGATCAGCATCGCGACGTCAGCTCTGGCTAAAACGAGCTTGAAGCGGACTTTTTTCGGGCCGAGTTCTGCGACCTTGAGCTGGGCTTGGCCGGGATCATCGATCAATTTGATGGCGACGTATTGGAGGAAATTGCGCAGGCGCTCAGTGACCGGACTCATGGCGTGAACTTGGCGCGTGATTCCGGCAGGGGCAAGTCTGGGGTTTCCGAGTTCGCGGCTTTGGATGCTTGCCAGCCGGAAAAACGCCCGGCATTTTCCGACTTATGTCACGTCAGCACCGCATCACCATCCTCGCCGGAGACGGCATCGGCCCGGAAGTCATGTCCGAAGCACTCCACATTTTGGACGCGGCTGAATTGAAATTCGGCTTCCAAGTTTCCCGCAGCAAGCACCTCGTAGGTGGCGCGGCGATTGATGCGATTGGCCA
>JBGSLX010000246.1:0-14693 GCA_041740475.1 Akkermansiaceae bacterium
GAACTATGATATTTCATTAGGCACTACAAAACGATAATTCGGATCAATTATCAATGAGTTATGACTATTTTAACTCCAAAATAGCCTGATATCGGCTTAAAATAAGAGATTTATGTTAGGCTTTGAGAAACTTGGGCTAACTTTCACGCTCCGCTCTCGTCAATTCGAAAGATGGTGGAGCTTGTGTATTTGAGCTTGCTACAAGTGAGTGGAGAGCAACTTGGTTTTATGACAAAAATGCAGCTACGGCTGTGGGATCAAAAGTTGCGCGCCGAGTTGGACGACGTCGGTTTTCATCTGATTCGCCTGTTGGATGGCGCTTTGCTCGACGCGGTACTTGCGAGCGATGCCAGAAAGGGTGTCGCCACGGATGACGGTGTGGACGATGGTTTTTTCTTTGGATGGTTCTGAGGCGATTTCCGCCTTCGGCTGCTGCGGAGAATGGGCAGGAATGGCGTCTAGCAGTTCCGCTTCGCCGACGAGTGGCGGAGGCTGTGGTGGGGTGGGAGTTGCAGGGGGAGGGGGAGTAGATGTTGGAGTTGGGGTTGGAGAAACGGGCGGGCCGCCCGTGCCCCCCTTTGGTGGAGTGGGAGCTGGAGTTAAGGGTGGGACGCCCGTGGCACTTTTCACTGCGACGGGCGGGGGCGGCGGAGTTGGCTCTTCGGGGATGAGGGCTTGAGTTGGCTCTGGAGATGAAATTTCCGCTGGGGCTACCTCGGGTTTTTTGGAGTTGAGCGAAATGATCGAGACCGCGATCGCGATGAACATCAGCACGATCAACGCAGCCGCTATGAACCGAGGTTTAGAAACAAGCGACTTGCCACTCGTTGATTCGTTCGGCAGCTCCTCTTGCAAGTCATTTGCATCGGGCGCTGGGACCGTCGTTTTAGGCAAACGAAGCGTTTGGTTGCAGGATGGGCAAACGACGTCGGTATCTTGCGAACCTGCCGCGACACGGAAGACCGTTTGGCAAGCTGGGCAGGAAAAGCCGACCCATGTTTTGCCGCTCGGAGTTTCAGGGTCCACGGGCAAAAGCAGTGCGGGTGTGGGAAGCGGTCGAGGCGGAAGCCAATTTTCCGCTCACTGATTGAGTCTGCGTGTGACGTCTTGGATCACGGATTCCGGCAGTGGAGTGGACTGCATGAAGGCACTCGCAGCGGCGGCATCTCGTTCGATCCAGCGGTTCAGCGTGCGGCGATACATCCGGTCGCGCTGACCCTCATTTTGAATGCGAGCAATCTGCCCGACTGCGGCGGAAGGGTCATTGCCGAACGAATGCCAAACGAAATTCCGCACCACATCGTCGTTCACGTCGGTTCCATATTGGTTCATGAGCGTGATCGCTTTAGTCGGATTTTCAGACGCCACGGCGGTCACGATGCCACTCAGAGCATTGCTGCGCGCTGGCCCGGCAGGCATGCTGGCGTAAGAGCTCAGAGCGGCTTGTTCGTTTTTTCCGGCCCATGTGTTGTAAACATTGTCCATCCGGCGGTCGGCTGCTTCACCGGGATTTTGCAGCAACCATTTCACCGTGCCCTCTGGATCTTCGTTCGCGAGTCGTTCCGCTGTGCGCAGCATCGCCCCATCGCGCAGCGATTCATCAGTGAGAGACTCGATCCATGCGCGAGTGGCGGCATTTCCCTGAGCGAGAAGATACGGCAGCACCGCATCCAGCGCATCAGCCCGTTCGCGACTGCGCGGCATTTCCTTCAGCAGTGCGGTGGCGCGTTGTGGATCGGACTCTGCCAAGCCACGAATGATCCCGATCATGTGCGGGTTTGCACCTTCTCCGGTGTGATTGGACTGCGCCCAAGTCATGGCAGCGTCTGGGTCCAGCGTGGCCCAGCTCGTCAGGATCGTTTCGGAAGCGAAGCGCCCGTTGGTGTTCTCCTGCGCGTAGGCCATCGCACTCAGCGGATCCGCCTTTGCCCATGCAGACAGCAGCATCGAGTACTCACCGAGGCGTTGGTCGGTGAGGCCCAAGCTGCGAAAATGAGCGACGGCTTCCTCGAAGTCGCCTGCCGCGAGTTGATCGATGAACGCGAGCAAAGCGCGATTCCGATCCAGCGCATTCTCGCCACGGACGATGGACTCAAGGCGTGGAAGTCGCTCTGCGGCGGACAACTTGGTGCGAGCGGTGGATTTGTCCCGAGTGGTTTTTGCGCCATCGGCATCGGTCGAGGCACTGGTCTTCATCGCTCGCGCGGAACGGGTGTTTTCGGGGCTATCGCTCGCGGTTTCGCTCTGCGGTGATGAAATGCGACCTACCAGAAAACCTACGGCTCCAATCAGAACCAGTGCAGAAATGAGAGTAGGAAAAGACGTTTTCATAATGAATGGATGGATAGTTACCACCAATTTGATGACAGTCTTGCGGAAAATTTCGAGTTGCGCCCGCCATGGCTCAATTCTAGCGCGTTGACCCGCTGCCGTTTCTGGTGCAATGTCCGCCGCTCATGAAGATCAAGTTTTCTAAAACATCTGGAGCTTGGATGCTCTTAGGGCTTCCGGCTTCGCTCGCGCTGAACGCTTGCGGACCGTCCGGGCCATCGCAATCCGGCTACATGTCAGGCGTGGGAGCGCCAGTTCAACGCCAAGTCTCGAACGGCCCACATCATCCGCCGCCAGCGATCCATGACGATACGTCCTACTGGGAAGGCGACGGAGTTTCTGGCAGTCCGCTGATCAAAATCGTCCGCCACGAGCAAAAGGCCTATTTTTACAAAGGCGGGAAACTCGTTGGTATTTCGCTGATTTCCAGCGGTAAGGAAGACAAGGGCACGCCTGCTGGAACCTATAAAATCACCCAAAAGAGCAAAGACCATCGCTCCAATCTCTACGGCGTTTTCAAAAGCTCCGAGACCCACGAAACCATCGATCCCAGCGTGGACGTTCGTGAAAAGAAGGTGCCGCCAGGTGCATATTTCGTTGCAGCGCCGATGCCAAATTTCATGCGCTTTAACGGCGCAATCGGCATGCACACCGGCTATCTTCCCGGTTATCCTGCGTCCGGTGGTTGCATCCGCATGCCTCACCACATGTCAGAGAAATTTTTCGAAAACGTGGAAATGGGCACGCCAGTGATCGTCGAGTGATTTAGCGGTGCGAAATGCATCAGCAAATTTCGGCTGGCGGCCAACTTCTGCGGATCTTAGATTTCGAGTCATGAAACAATACCGCCCGAACGTGGAGCGAGCGAAGTGGCTTTATTCCATGCGACAATCACGCGCTTGGGTGAAGCGCCAACAAGGCAAGCCGGAAGGAAACTCGCGTGCCGCACTCGGCATGAATCCCATTCCAGACAATTCCGAACCATGGCTCCCCGGCGGCGTCCGCTCCATGGCCGATGCCATGTGGATCTCGGATCAAATCAAACTGACCGCAGAACAATGGGGAATCCAATTACCACAGCAGGATTAACCAAGGAGCTGGCGGCGAAGCACCGCGTCATCATGCTCGGTGGACTAGCAGTCATTTCCCGCGGCCATGCTGCGGTAATCTTTCAATAGAGGGGGACGCTTGCTTTGAACACGGTGCGATTTGCAGCCCATTCTGCCGCCCATCATGATTTGTAAAATAGTTCTCTTTTTGAAAACCCTGATGGGGTTTTGTATCGCAGCCCGGGGTTGGCCGGAAGGCCTACCCCGGGTGAAGGTGTAATATGAGTCACTAACCCTGAAAGGGTTGTGCAAATGCGTTAAGGTGACTCGAAGGAGACGCATGCTTTTGGATAGCGCCTTCATCAAAGACACAACCCCAAATGGGGTTGAAGATAAGTTTAGAACCAAACCAAGGGTAGGCTTTTCAGCCAACCCTTGGCTGTGATGCGCAATCCCCTCGGGATTGTCCTGAGTTTAGTCGCTCGCATTCGCAGGCGTGATGGCTCCAGTGGAAATACAAACCTTGTCGTAACGACCCCCTGCCGTTTTACAAAATTTTACCGGCGGCGGCGAAGTAAAGCGCAGCCGAGAGTGATGATTCCCAGAGCAGAAGAAGAAGGCTCCGGCACGATAGAAAACTGGCTTTGATTCAGTGTCATGCGGTGGACATTGTTGATGTCTGAAAACGCATATAGACTAAAAGCCCTGATAGGAATATTTTCGTTAAAACCGTCTTTAAACGTGATGCTAGCGTTCACTGCCGGAGTGCTGCTTGGATTGTTAGTGGATGCATTCGGCGAAATTATAACAACGCTCTCGCCAGTCAGTGAATCAAAATTTAATGTCGATTGGGACAATGATGAACCAAGCACAAATGTGGGATTCACATCACCCGTGCCTGAGGTTACAGGACCAGACGCTGTCCATGCCTCAACACCCAAAATGTCTTGGAACCCAGGAGTGCCCGAAATATTATCAATGTCGAACATTTCGAACGTTTCCAAACGCACCGGTTCTGAGAATGCAAAGTGCCATCTTTGGTAGGCAGTCGCGAAACCAGTCGTCGGAGCACCACTGTGTGAGCCCCCATTAGCCGGATTAAATCCTGAAGTGATGCCCGCAGAATCATTACCATCTGTTGACATCAAAAAACCAGACGGATTCGAACCGATGCCGTTGGTCAAGCTCGAGCCGGCGGGGGCCCCCTGATTGGCGGGGAAAGGAGCAGCCGAATTGGCTCCCCCAACGAAGGTGGCGGTGAATGTCAAAGTAACACCGCTCTTGGTGAGTGTTCCGGTGGAAGATGCGGAGCTAGTGTTACCGGTTTGTCTCGTGAAGCCACCATCTACTGGTCCGGTGGACCATGTATCATTGAGAAAGGAGAAGGTGATAGCCGCATGAGATGGAAGGATCGATGCGGCAAGCATCAATAAGGAGGCAAATTTGTGTTTCATTGTTTCGAGGGGGTGAAGCTAATTCCGTGGAAGTGCTAGCATTAGGGTGATAAGCGCGCCTGAGATAAACTGAGGTGATATTGAGACAAGAAAATAATCACAAATTAGCCACCTTTGCCTTCTCGGCACACCTGCCTTCCGCCACTGAGGGGATCGCACGCGACCTGCGGAGCGTCAACATCTTGTCCCCCAGAACGCCGTGCGCCATGGCATCCATGCGATTTGAAAACGTGAATTTTGATCGAGCTTTGCCGCGAAATGTCTAGTGTCCTTGCGAACTAGACTCCCTGCCCTATGAAAAAGCTCATTTTGTGGATTGGCGCGATCGCGCTGCATGCATGGCCACTTCAAATCGCATCTGCGGCAGCGCCCGTGGAAATGATCACCGATACCGAGGAACTCCAGCCCGCAAGCACTCTGGAGTTCCGTTTTGAAACGCCGATGATCGCGGCCGACGACGTGGGGCTAACCGTGGAGATGGAGGCCGCACCGATCCAGATCACGCCGGCTATCGATGGGAACTTCACGTGGCTAAGCCGCAGCAGCGGTGTTTTCACGACCACGCAGGCATGGCCGCTAGGCGGGAGTTTCACCTTCAGTTTGCGGGCTGGGCTTATGGATGCGGAGGGGAAAAAACTTCGCGGAAACTTCAAGCAGACGCTGCGCACACCAGCATTTGCGCAAACGGTTTTCCGTGGAGGTGGCGGTGAAACCTGCGATCCCGTCCCGGAAATGCTCATCGCCTACAATCTGGCGGTGGACGCGGCATCGGCAGCGCCACTTTTCCGCTTTGTGAAGGAGGATGGCACTGAAATCGCAGCCAAAGTTTCTCATCAGACGCTTTCGTATTTCAGTGTGCCCATCGAGCACGATGACTGGGAAAAGCGCTGGCGAATGGTGCGTGGTATCCCAGCGGGCGAAGTCGAGAGCGGCGGAACGCCTTACCCGAACCGCCTGTCGATCATGCCCGTCACCCCGCTTTCACCCGGCACCTGGAGCTTGACGCTGACCCCCGGCCTCACCTCCAAGGATGGAAAACACCGCCTGAGTACGTCTTGGACGCAGCCCTTTGGCAGGGTCGAGCCTTTCGACATCAGCGAGTTGCGCCCTGCGAACTATGCGCAATCCGGCCGCTCGCTGACCGTGGATTTTTCCCACGAACTCGCGCCCGATATCACGCCAGAAACGGCGCACCAGTTTCTAACCATCGAGCCGCCCGTGAAAAATCTCCGCTTCGAGGGCTGGGGCCGCGAATTCATCGCACGCGGGGATTTTGAACTGGATCGCGAATACCGCTTGCTCGTCGGCGACGATTTCATTTCCGCAAATTTGGTGCCTTTCCAAGGCCAGCGCAGTCGGTCCTTCCGCTTCGATCCGGTTAAACCACGGCTCTATCTGCCAAGCATCACCGCCAGCCAGATTCAGAGCGGCAAGCGCAGCTTCGAGGTGCTCTCGGCCAATCTGAGGGCGCTGAAAGTCGTAGCGCGCTTGGTGGAGCCAGCCGATGCGGCGGCGGCGATTGACGCTTTTCGCAAATACGAGCGTGAAACTGCCGATTACGAAGCACGCGAATATTATCAGCCGCTGCCGGTTTACTCGTTTCGCAGTGAGCGCATTTCTGAACGACGCATCGAGTTGCCAGCCAAGCCGTTGGACACGAAGGAAATGACATCGGTCGATTGGAACGAGGTTCTCGGCGAGCGAAAAACAGGCGTGATTTTTCTCACGGTGGAAGGCGAGCCACGAGCGGAAGTCGGCGGCAAAAACCCAGCGGCGCAGGCTTTGATTCAGCTCACCGACCTCGGCGTGATGTGGAAGAAAATTTCCGAAGGGCTGCAAGTTTCCGTTTTCTCGATGGAAACGGGCAAGCCGCTGGCAAACTCCACGGTCATTCTGTTGGATCAGGATTTTCAGCCCATTCGGGAGGAACTGACGGGTGCGGACGGAGTCGCCACGCCGACTTGGCCGGAAGAAGCGAAGTGGCTGATGGTGCGCAAGGATGCCGACGTCCACGCCCTACGCATTGGCGAGATGGCGGATGAGCTGCCGATGCACGCCTTCAACGTGCCGCTTCAGTATTCCCGCTGGGCTTCCTTCGGGGAGCTGTCGGTTGACGTCATTGGCATTTAAGCTCAAGTCCATGCAGAGAACGAGGCTGAGTCATAATGCTTATACGAAAACCTTATAGTTTGGGTGCAGTAGCTTCACCCGCGCCTCAGCTTTTTCATACCAATCCGGGCCGAATTCTGTGACTTTTATTCCAGGCATTGCCTGATCTCCAATAGAAAAGTCAGACGTCCATCCATTTATAACGAGGATGTCAATTACTTGCTTTGATGCCATAATCCAGTGATAGAAGTGATTTACTCTGAAAAAGTCGGCCTCGTCGTAAGTCTTTCGTCGAATTGCGAGAGGATGTGTAAGCTTTCCCCAATTTTTTCCCTCAAGCTTGCACACACAGTCGAGAATCTTGAAATCCTCAGGTGATGGTTCGAACTCCACGATACCCAAGGGTTCAACTAGGTAATAATTTGGTGCTGGCAAGGCTAACTTCTTTAGCACGTCGCCTCGCACCTCTTTTACTTCATGAAATCTCACCGAATCAATGCCCGCGTTCATGATCGCAATTACCACGTCTTGGTGAATTGCCATCTTGTAGAGACCTGCTTGAATCGCCATCGGCCAGCGAGAGATCCCTTTAGAGCGCGAGGAATCAGTTAGATAAACAAACTTATCAGCTTTTAAAACGCATCCATCATACCGAGATTCGGAAATTTGACGTTTGCAAGTATTACAAAATGCGACTGTTACATCATAACAACCAATGCATTCTGTTACATAGGCACCATTTAATCGGAAAAACATATCTGTTAATCTGTTTTACTGAACGGCCAAGCAATAAGGTCCGCATTCGTGACATCACCCGCAGTCAGAGCACGCAACTCATCCCGGAAGGTGTGAATTTGATCCGCAGTAGCTCCGGGAGTTCGATCAAAAAACTTTCTCCATTGGTGAATAAAAGGGTCGCCGCCTAGCCAGCCCGTAGTGCCTTTGCCGTGAATGATCCTGTGCTTTTCGTGATCTATAAATCTTCCATTTTCAGCGAGGTTCGGATCAATGCCACGGGCAACAAACTCTTTTTCAAGCTGATACTTCTGCGCAAGTGGCAAATCATGATGAGCGGCTTTTCCGATGCCGTCGGAACCCGCCGCGGTGAGATTGGCTCGCAGAGCTTTTCTAGATGTATCAGTGTGGAGGTAGAGTTCGCCAGCCTCGTAGAGCATTTCTATTTGTTCGCGAGTGATTGCATCTCTGGAAAGCAGGTCTTGGACGGCTTCCATTTTCTGTGCGCGGGTTTTCGTTCTGCCGATTAGTCCAGCCGTTGTGATCTCACTGAGCTGGAGTGTGGTGACATCCACCACGCCAGCGGGTCCGAAGCTCAGCTTGAGTTTTTTGCCTTGGCGGATGCAGTAGCCACCGATGCGTTCCAAAATCTTGGGAGTAAATGCTACTGCCACGGCCACAGCCGCGCCTTTGATGTTACCTTCGGCGAGCTGCTCAGAAGTGTCGTTTGCATCGATCACCAAATCGGCACCTGGAATGAAACTGAAACCGATTTCAAAGCTGGTCTTGGCGGCTGTCAGCACGTCTTTGATTGGAGCCAGTCTGGCGTTGCGCAATGATTGCTCGATGTTGGGGTCGGCAGTGGCTCCCGATAGGTAATCGTCCAGAATCCCCGTCCAACCCACTACCAGCCCACTTCTGAGCACAGTCGCGCTTCTCAGTTCTTGCAGTGCGTGGTAGAGCGCCACTGCGGCATCCATGGGCGAGGCTAGAATCCGCTGATTGAGATAGAGTTGCGGGAGCGAAGGCCAGGCTCCTTCGCTTTGATGAATAGGCAGCGTGTTTTTAAAGCTGTAGGTTTCGCCATCGAATATCCAAAAATTCTGGAGTGAAATGACCAGCCCATCATCGGAGCCAATTCCTGACTCGTATCGATCTAGTAGTACTTTACCGGCATCATCAAAGAACAACTCGAACCAAAAGCGCACTTCCTCCATGGTGTAAGGAGGCGCTTCAGCAGCACCGAACTGGCTGAAACTTTGAAAACTGGCAGGTGCTGGCGGGAACTTTAGCTCGGCAATCTCAGACAACTCTTGAATCTGAGTGGCTTCTTGAAAAGCGATGATATTCGAGCTGCGCAGCCGCATCGTGAGATCGAATTTCCCGGCATTGACCATCGCACTCGGGGCTTGTGCTGTGCCATTCAAAGCAGAGTTAAAGACAAAGACGTTAGGAGCTCCAGCAGCTCCCAGATAGAACCACTTTTTGCCCGTAGGTGGTGGATACGGCAATGCTGCGGGCACTTCGTGGAATGTGGCAGGACTGCCGTTAAGAGTTGCTGTCAGCAAACCGCTCGCACCGAAAAAATCGAAGTTACTGGGAACTTCTATCCGCATCGCGGTGGGATTGAGATCGCGCGTTAGAGGATTTGGATCATTTTGTATGTGTGCGACCGAGAGATTGCCAACGCCATTCACTCGACTGGAGAGCGAGGTTGGCGCTGGGCTAAATAAGCCCGAAGCAGGTGCGGTCTCGATCCAGATGCCGTCAAGCCTTACGGTTTGTCCGCCCAAGCGCCAAAAAATATCAACCGGGAGTTGGTCCACTAGTGCGGGATTCAGCGCTGTACTGGCTGGCAGTTGAACTCCGATGTCGCGGCTCTCTCCGGCCAACACCAATGTGCCTGAGAATAGTCCGGAATTGGGCGCGCTTGCATCCTCAGTCAACACAGCGGATGCCGCGCCGGAAGTGACTGTGATGGAGTCTACCCCAGCGGTGAAGGTGGCTGGCAGGGTGAGGTCGAAGTTTGGCACATTGGCCAATGGGACGGGGGCGTGGCTTGGTTTTTCCACCAGCACCGTGACTCCATCCGTGCCTTTTTTGCCCAGAGCATTCGCATTGGAATACACCCGCACACTGCGCATTCCCGGCGCGGCTGCCACCGTAATGGTGCGCTGGAACGCCACGGTGGAATCCCGCAAGAGCCATGGAAAAAGCACTGGCGCTCCGCTGGGCTGGGGCGTGAAATCCGTGAGCGTCTCTACCAGATCGCCATCGACATAAACGTCCAAACTTTGCACCGCTCCCGCACCAGAACCGAGCACTTCGGACATCGGATCACGCGCGGTGCCAGATAGCGTGATTTCCAATTGCCCCAAAGGCTGAATGACTGTCGAGACGTTGGTGATTTTTACCTCAGGCCGTACATCAGAGCCTTCGACAATCGCATTCGTGCGGCTCACGACGCCAGTCTGAGTGTCCCGTGTGAGGTAATCCACATTCACCGGGATAATGAGTGCGCGGAATTGCCTAAACCCCGAATTATACGCTTGAGGTGGTGTGCCGAGCAATCTGCCAGACGTGCCGAAGGCGTTTGTCGTGGTGCTGAAGCGGTCAATGATTGCTACAGGAGCGGAGCCAGCCCGGGTGAAGCATTGGCAAAACCAAGTGAAATCTTTGAACTGCTGATCAAAAACACTGGTGCCGATGTTCGGCAAATTGACCTGCAAGCTGTAAACGCTGCCGTCATTTGGCAGGTCGATGTTTTGCGCGTTGGAAATATTGATGGTAGGCACACTGTGAAGCAAGGTCTCCACGCCTGTTGTTAGGTCTCGTCTGTAAATATTGATGGGGTAAGCAGGATAGGCTGGGTAAGGATAGGTGGGGCCAAGAAACGTGCCCGTCCCCACACGAAGCCGGATTTTGCCACCATCCACAGCCCCCAGATCGCTCGGGCTGCTCGGTGAAGTTTCCTGTTCCACCTCTGCGGCATCCGAGGTCTGGTCTCCATCGGTGTCTGCGTTCTGCGGGTTGCTCCCTAGTAGAAATTCCGCGAGATTGTTCAAGCTATCCGTATCCAGATCATCTCCCGGATTGAGACCCAAAAGCCCGCCATAGCGGTATTCGTAGCCATCGAACATTTCATCCCCGTCGCTATCGGGATTGGAGACATTTGTGCCGATTTGGCTCTCCTCGTGGCTGGATAGGGAATCGGAATCTGGGTCGATGTCATTGACCGAGACGCGGAAAAACATCGTGGCAGCATTGGTGCTTGGCTGCACTGTGATTCCCGAAAGTGCATCAGCAACTCCGACTTCGGCAGGTCCACAAGGTATCCAAGACGCTGCGTTGAAATTTGGCGAAGTCCACAGACGATATTCTTTTCCAGTGAGCTGCTGCCACTCTAGGTCGAATGCTCCCGCAGTTGAGAGATTGTGAGTGATATGGACTTGGTGTAAGCCCATCCAGCCGCTGCCAAGGTGTGGATTGGTTCCAGCAACCGATTCCAATAAATTACTGACGCCGTCGCCATCTGGGTCAGCGTTTGCAGCCTGATTGGGATTCGCATTCCCACTGGTAGAAAATCCATGGGTTTCCTCCCACAAGTCGGACATTCCATCACCATCCTTGTCTGCGATGGCAAAAGCGTGGGGAGTCAGTAAAAAGACGGGGAGAATACAAAGCAGCAGGTGATGCAGGTGTTTCATGGGTAATCGGATCAAGATAGAAATCAGTTAGTTAAATCGTCATTTTGCCAAGCATCGCGCTGGCTTCTTATCGCGACTTTCGGATGGAGACGATTTGAAAATCATTATCAGAGCAAGACCTTTCTCGGTATGCCGACGAAGACTTAAAAGAATTCATCAGGCCATGTTCAATTATTGGACTCGCCTGACTCTAACAAACTTCGTCTCGCCACAGCAGAAATGATGCTGTGGAGACGGAAAGAGGCACGCCTAACTCAAGAGCTGACTGCGGAGCGATCTGGCTTGGCTCGCAGCTACATTTCCGAGCTAGAGAACGGAAAGTATATGCCCACCATCGATGCGCTGTTTCGGCTCGCGTACGCATTTGATGTTTCACCTACAGACTTGATCGCGGAGATTGAGCGACGGTTAAAAGCTGCGTCAGGGAGTTGACCCAACAACCAAAAAACGCGGCGCGAATCCCTGCACGGTCGTCGCCGATGTGCCGACGGATTTTCCCACTAGCACCGGCATCTATCGGCCCAACAACTACAACCATCGTTATCACGGCCCGGTCAGCCTGAGAAACGCGTTGGGAAACTCGCTCAATGTCGCTGCGATCCGCGCGCTGCAACTCGGCGGCGGGCCGGACGCGTTGTTGCGGCGGCTCGAAGCACTCGACATCACCACGCTGGATCGAACCGGCGAATACTTCGGGCTGGGATTGACCATCGGCAATGGCGAGCTGCGCCTTTTGGAGCTGACCAACGCCTACGCCACGCTCGGGCGGCTCGGCATGCATCGACCGTTTCGTTTGCTGGAAAACTCCCGCCGAGATGCCGCGACGCCCGTTTGCGACTCGCGAGCGAGCTGGTTGATCGCCGATATGCTGGCAGACAATCACGCCCGCAGCATGGCGTTTGGCCTGTACTCGTATCTTGCGTTTGATTTTCCCGTCGCCTGCAAAACGGGCACCAGCTCCGGCTACCGCGACAATTGGGCGCTCGGCTACACCCCGGAATTCAGCGTCGGCGTGTGGGTCGGGAACATGGATGGCTCGCCGATGCGCGGCATCACCGGCGTGACCGGCGCGGCTCCGGCGCTGCATGAAATTTTCAAGCATCTGCACGAAACGCGCGGCACCACGTGGTTTCAGCCGCCTGCTGGAATCTCGACGCACCGCGTGCACCCGCTCACCGGACGCCTCGCCACGGACGGGCAAGCGGGAAGCGTCATCGAGAAATGCCTGTGGCCGCCAGACGCCGCACGACCAGAAGATTTCGACCCCGCAGGCCGCGTCTTGCTGCCCAGTGAATATTCCGAGTGGCTGGCGTCATCGCAAAACGCGCTCGGTGATTGGGTGGCGGCCGCAGGCCATGATGGTGAGTTGCGCGTACTACACCCGCCGCCGGGCACGATCTACTACCTCGATCCTGACTTGCCCGCAATCAGCCAGCGCCTCCGACTCCGCGCCGTGGCCAAGTCCAGCGTTTCATGGTCATGCCAGACGCTTCCCATCGATGCCGCTGATAAAAATCCGTCGATTCCGCTGCTCCCCGGCCGCCACGTGTTGACCGCCGCCACCGCCGATCAACACGCCGAAACATGGATCGAGGTGATTGAGCTGTGAGAGTGGGACAACGAAACGCGCGAAAGAATCGAAAGAACAAATGGGTTGGGGAAATTCACCCACAGCGTGACTCGCCACGCTGCTTCGACTCATTCCACTTCGATCCGGTAAAAGGCGGCGTTGTCGGTGGATGGGAACTCGAATTCCACGTTGCCCTGAGGAGTGATCGAGGCACCAGAACCGACCGGGGCCGGGAAATCGATGAAGTCGGTGAGGTTGGTCGATTTTTTCCAGTCCATCGTCAGCTTGAATTTTCCAGTCGCCGGATCGCGGGCGATGAGCGGCGTGCCGGTGTGGAGCGCCTGCACTTGGCTGGTGGTGAACAGCCCTGCTCCGGCGGCGTTGGTGAAGAGGGTGTTGACCAAGCCGGGTTGAGACTCGTTCCAGATGAAGCCCAAGTCTCTCAGATTGTATTCCGCTGCGTCGTTGAGACCGTCGTTGTCAGAATCTGCGTTGGTCGGCAGGGTCAGCCACTGCTCCTCGCCGCCGAAGCCCAGCGGGAGGCCAAATAGATCCACGATGTTCGAGACCAGCACGGCCAGCCGATAGGTGCCGCCCGGGGTGGTGACTGCGGCGGGGGCCGTGAGGGTGAAGAGGGTGTTGTCGTTCGTCGCGAGGGAAAAACTCCCGTCAATCAGGTTCGGGCCGTTGTCACGGGTCAGCGTCAGGTCGCTGAGGTCAACGTTCTGCACCGGGGCACTGAAGGTGATGTTCATGGTGGTGACGGGTGCCATGCGTGGATCTGGAACAATTGCGGTGATGGCGACGGTGGGTGGAGGAGGCAAGTTGAAGATGTAGGCAGCTCCGGAATCAGAAGCACCCTCATTCGGCGTGCTGTTTACCCCGGTCGTGCTGCTGTCCTCCCGCTGAGCCCCGATGACCACCGTATCCTCCGACACCGACACTGAAATGCCGAACCGGTCATCGGCACCGGTATTAGAAGCCTTAAGGTAGGCCTGCTGGCTCCACACGGTTCCGCTGCGGGTGAAAAAACGTAAGCGGCACCGGAATTGCTGGTAATCTCGTTGGGCGTGTTGTTTACCCCCGTCGTGCTGCTGTCCTCATAAAAAGCCCCGACGATTACGATATCCCCCCCTGCTGCCACCGAAATGCCGAATTGGTCACCCGCCCCGGTGTTGCTGGCTTTCAGATACGCTTGCTGGCTCCACGTCGTCCCACTGCGGGTGAAGACGTATGCCGCGCCGGAACCGCTGGCGCTATCATTGGGCGTGCTGTTCACCCCCGTCGTGCTGCTGTTTTCGCCAGCAGCCCCAACGACCACGGTATCTCCCGACACCGCCACCGAGACACCGAAGGCGTCACCCTCTCCGGTGTTGTTGGCTTTCAGATACGCTTGTTGGCTCCACGTCGTCCCACTGCGGGTGAAGACGTAGGCCGCGCCGGAAGCATTGGCGCTGTCGTTGGGAGTGCTGTTCACCCCCGTCGTGCTGCTGTTCTCTACATATGCCCCGACGACAACCGTGTCGCCGTTCACCGCCACTGAGTAGCCGAACTAGTCATACTCCCCGGTGTTGGAAGCCTTAAGATACGCCTGCTGGCTCCACGTCGTCCCGCTGCGGGTAAAGACGTATGCCGCGCCGGTTCCGCAGGCGCTCTCGTTGGGAGTGCTGTTCACCCCCGTCGTGCTGCTAGACTCGTCATAAGCCCCGACGACCACCGTGTCGCCCGACACCGCCAC
>JBGSLX010000247.1:0-4747 GCA_041740475.1 Akkermansiaceae bacterium
CATTGGAGACGCCATCGCAAAAACCTCCGGCAATCGACCTTCAAGGACTTCCACGACGCCATGAACCGATTCAACCACCGCCTCGCCTTCGCCACCATCTCCGCCCGCCGCAACTGACCCCGTGCAAAAATCCGCCGTGACAAGAACTGCTCACGGCAAACCTTGGATTGACCCTCGAAAGCCGTTGCCGCCATCCTGCCACCATGTCAACCGAGCCGCTTGCCCACGGGGAGCAACTGCCAAGTCCTCTAGCAGACGAGCCCTCTTTCAATCATTGCACTTCCGACGCCACCCCCACGGTCATCACCAGTTTCATCGAGCGCTGGGCGAAATCCGGTGGCTCGGAAAAGGCAAACTACGCGCTCTTTTTCACCGAGCTCTGCGATGAGATCCTCCACGTCCCTCACCCCGAACCCGCTGGACCGGACAACGCCCGCAACCTCTACGTCTTCGAGCGCGCCGTCACCCACAAGGATGCCGATGGCAGCAGCTCCACCGGTTTTATCGATCTCTATAAATCCGGCTGTTTGCTCGCCGAGACCAAACAAGGCACCTTCGCCAAGGCCAAGGAAGTAGGCACCCTGCTCGACTTTATTCCACACCAGACCAGCACCAAGTCTGGCCACGGAAAACGCGGCACCGCCTCATTCGATAAGGTTCTCCAGCGCGCTTACAATCAGGGCCGGAAATACATCACCGCGCTCCCCGCCGCCGAGGGCCGCCCGCCGTTTCTCATCATCTGTGATGTCGGCCACACCATCGATGTTTACGCCGAGTTTTCCGGCACTGGCGGCCACTACGAGCGCTTCCCAGACCCCGCCTCCTATCGCATCCATCTGGCGGACCTCCATCGGCCAGAGATTCGCGAACGGCTCCGCAAAATATGGACCGATCCCCATTCGCTCGATCCCTCGAAACACGCCGCGAAGGTCACCCGCGAGGTCGCCAAAGCTCTGGCGGAACTCGCCAAGTCCCTCGAAAAGGACAATCACGATCCCAAGGTGACCGCTGGATTTCTCCAGCGCTGCCTTTTCACCATGTTCGCCGAGGACGTGGAGCTTCTGCCTAAAAACTCGTTTCTCAGCCTGCTGGAAAAACTCAAGGACAGCCCCGCCGGATTTCCCGTGATGTTGCAGACCTTGTGGAACGACATGGCGATGGGTTCGGACTTCTCCACCGTGCTCTTCGGAGCCATCCCGCATTTCAACGGCGGTCTTTTCGAGGACACCACCGCACTCCCGCTCAAGCCGGAACAAATGGCCCTGCTCATCCATGCCGCCAAGTCTGACTGGGCCGCCGTGGAGCCCGCCATCTTCGGCACTCTCGTCGAACGCGCGCTCGATCCCCGCGAGCGCCACAAACTAGGTGCCCACTACACGCCCCGCTCCTACGTCGAGCGGCTCATCCGCCCCGCGCTGATCGATCCTCTGCGCGAGGAATGGGAAGCCGTGAAAGCCGCAGCCTCACTCGCTAGCGAAAAGGCCGCCAAGGCGGAAATCACCGCCGCCACCATCTCCGAGGACGCCAAGCGACACATCCAGTCGCGCGATAAAACCAAGGCCGACGCGAGCAACAAGCGCCACAAGGAAACTCTCAAACTAGCCGAAGCTCACCGCGCCGAAGCCCTCGCCGCCGTGCACGATTTCCACCGGCAGCTCGCCGAGCTGCGTGTGCTCGATCCCGCATGCGGCTCTGGGAATTTCCTCTACGTCTCTCTGGAGCTCATGAAACGCCTAGAAGCCGAAGTGCTCGATGCCTACGAGGAACTCGGCGGCGACATCGCCTTCGAGATGAAGTCATTCAAGGTCGGGCCGCGCCAGTTCCTCGGCCTCGAAATCAATCGCCGCGCCGTCGCCATTGCCCAGCTCGTGCTCTGGATCGGCTTCTTCCAGTGGCAGCGCAAAACCACCGGCAAGGCCGATACCAACGAGCGCCCACTGCTTCCCAAGGAGCCCTCCATCGTCCAGCAGGACGCCGTGCTCGCCTACGATGCCGCCATCCCGCGCAAGGATCCAGACACCGGGGAAATCCTCACCATCTGGGACGGCATCACCACCAAACCCCATCCCGTCACCGGCAAGGAAGTGCCGGATGAAACGGCCCGCAAGGTCCTCTTCGATTACTCCAATCCCCGCCGCGCCGATTGGCCGCAAGCCGATGTCATCGTCGGCAATCCACCGTTTATCGGAGCCTCCCGCATGCGTGATGCCCTTGGCGACGGCTATGCGGAAACGCTCCGCCAAGCGTGGAAAGGCCGCGTCCCAGAGTCTGCCGACTTCGTCATGTATTGGTGGCGAAAGGCCGCCGAACTCGTGCAGGACGGCACTGCCAGATGCTTCGGCTTCATCACCACCAACTCCATCCACCAAACGTTCAACCGCCGAGTCATCGAGCCATTTCTAGGAGATGGGAAAAAACCCCTCCACCTCGCCTACGCCATCCCCGATCACCCGTGGGTCGATTCTGCGGACGGCGCTGCCGTTCGGATCGCCATGACCGTCGCCGCCCCCGGCAAGGGCGAAGGCATCCTCGAAAAAGTCGTCGCTGAGCAAGCCCGCGAAGACGGCGAGCACGAAGTGACTCTCATAAGGAGCAGGGGCACTCTTGCCCCCAATCTTCAACTCGGCGCGGACCTCACTTCTCCGATTGACCTCGAATCTAATGATGGAATTTGTTGGGAGGGAATGAAGCCCCACGGCAAAGGATTTTTAATCTCTCAAGAAGTGGCGGAAAAACTCGGATACTGGAAAGACGACGCTCCACAAATCCCGCTCCGGTTCTACTTCAATGGCAAGGATCTTACGGACCGCCCGAGGAACATACTTGCAATTGATCTCTTTGGTCTCTCCGACAGCGATGTCGCTGCTCAATACCCAGAGATATTTAATCATATCCTGACCACGGTTAAGCCCGAACGTGATCATAACAATCGAGACGTTTACCGTATCAACTGGTGGATTTTTGGGGAACCTCGCAAAAAGAATCGGCCTTCGATTGCGAGATTGCAGCGATTCATTGCGACCGTAAAAACAGCGAAACATCGCAATTTCATTTTCCTTCAAGGCGATGCTCTGCCTGACAGCAAACTCATCGCCATAGCTTCAGACGATGCTTTCATTCTCGGAATCTTGTCTTCTTCTGTTCATGCACTGTGGACGCTTCGGATAGGAGCTCACTTAGAAGATCGCCCAACCTACGTAGTCAGCTCGTCATTCAACAAATTCCCATTTCCCGCGCTCGAAGAATCCCCGCTCAAGCAGCGCATCCGCGATCTCGGCGAGCGGCTGGACGCGCACCGCAAGCGCCAGCAGGAGCTTCACCCGGATCTCACTCTCACCGGTCTCTATAACGTGCTGGAAGCCGTGCGCGCCGGAACGCCGCTATCCGCCAAGGAAAAAGCCATCCACGACAAAGGCCTCGTCTCGATCCTCCGCCAGATTCACGACGAGCTGGATGAAGCCGTCCTACAAGCCTACGGCTGGAGCGACCTAAAGAGGGGCACGGGCGGCCCGCCCGTAATGGATTCAGACCACGGGCGAGCCGCCCGTGCCCCTCTTGAAGCCATCAACGAACCAGAACTGCTCGCCCGCCTCGTCGCCCTCAATCACGAGCGTGCCGCTGAGGAAAAGCGCGGCCTGATCCGCTGGCTGCGCCCAGACTACCAAAACCCATCCGCCGCCGCACCGCACGCTCTCCAAGCCACCCTCCAAGGCACCGAATCCGCCGAAACCTCAATCTCCAATCTCAAATCCCCAATCGCCCTTTCATGGCCCACCAGCCTGCCGGCCCAAGTCACCGCCATTCAAAAACTCCTCACCACCCACGGTCCCGACCCCGAAATCCTCTCCGCGCAGTTTGAGAAAAAGTCCACCAAGCGCACCCAGCAGATTGTAGAAATTTTACAGACTCTGGAAGGGCTCGGAAAACTATAAAGCGCCTCACCCATCTGAGATGAGCGATCGATGCGTTTGGCAGAAATTCACAGAAGAATAATTTTCAAAAAACGGTGCTGTGCCGCATCATGCAGGACGGCCTACAGGCGTTGTTCGAGCAGGAGAAATGCAAAAAAACTCAGCCCATCCGTAAAGATGGGCTGAGTATTGAATCAATCGATATGAACGACGCAGCGCGTTAGTTTGGCGGAGTTGGCACGACACCCTTGGCGCGGAAGAACTCCTTGCCGCTTGGGTCGAGTGTCAGTCCGGTTGCTTCGAGGGTCAGATCATCTTGCACACCGTTTGTCCATGTCCAAGCGACCGGGGCGGCCACATTGGTCCAGCTTCCTGGTAGCAAGGTGGTGGAACGTTCGATCACGTAATCACCCTGCGCTCCATTGATGACAAACGAGACAGTGCCAGCACTTGGGTTGACGCTGGTTGAGGTCGCCACGAAGAAGTCACTGGCATCGTTTGGATCGGTGCCGATTAGTGCTTCGTCTTCGTCTGAAAGCGTGTCGCTGTCAGCATCATTGATCACCACTCCACCTTCGATCATGGCACTAGCTTCGGCACTGACGAAGGACTCGTTTGATCCATTCACAGCCGTAAGCCATGCGCATGAGTGGACATGCAAGTAGGAGCGACAATACACTCGATATGGCATGCATATTAAAGAGTTCTGATGACTCCTCCACTCATCCATCAAGTGAGCATACAAACATGCACCCCTTCATCACATTTTGTGGTTCGCTATTCAGCGCACCCAAACTTCGACGCGACGGTTCTTTTGCTGACCATCGACTGAGTCA
>JBGSLX010000248.1:0-4428 GCA_041740475.1 Akkermansiaceae bacterium
AAATTCTCCACCTAAACCTGAAACCAGAAATACATCATGTCTAACAAACCACTCAACATTGGTCTTGTCGGAGGCGGCAAAGGAGCCTTCATCGTCCAACCTCACCAAAAGGCAATCCACATGGACGGCACCCGCCGAGTCGTCGCAGGTGCGCTTTTCCCCGACCCAAAGGTCGCGCTCGAAGAAGCCGCAAACTGGCCCTACCCCATCAAAGGCTATGAGTCATACGATGATATGATCAACGCCAACGCCACTGCGCCTGACGATGAAAAGCTCGACTACATCCTGATCGTGACGCCGAATTTCGTGCACTTCGATCCAGCGATGAAGGCGATGAAGGCGGGCATCGCGGTGTTCTGTGAGAAGCCGCTCTGCCTCAATCTCAAAGAAGCCGCCGCATTGGTGAAAGCGTCGCGCGACCTCAATGTTCCCTTCGCACTGGCTCACACCTACCTCGGTCACTGGACCTCCCGCCTCAGCCGTTACATCGTGACGAGCGGTCTCATCGGCGATGTGCGCTGGGTGGACAGCTACTACATCCAAGGCTGGCTCGCTTCAAAACTGGAGTCCACGGGTCAGCAGCAAGCCGCATGGCGTGTCGATCCCAAGCGCGCGGGTGGTTCCGGCTGCGGCGGTGACATTGGCACCCACGCACTGATGCAACTTCGTTACGTCACCGGTCTGGACGTGACCGAAGTTTCCGCGCAGATGGAAACCTTCGTCGAAGGTCGCATGCTCGATGACCACTTCACGATTTACTGCAAGCTCTCGAACGGCGGCAAAGCACTCGTCCGCGCCTCGCAAATCTGCATCGGCCACAAGAACGACCTCGGCATCGTCATCGCGGGTAGCAAGGGCACGCTCGTTTGGAAACAGGAAGAACCCGAAAAACTAACCGTTCTCCTGCCGAATCAACCCGACCGCGTTTACTGGCGCGGTGCATGCACACCCGGTGATGGCTTCCTGCCGAAAACTGTTCCTGCCGATCTCATGGCCGAGCCAACGATCCCTGCGGGTCATCCAGAAGCATTCCACGACGCCTTTGCTCGCCTCCATCGCTGCTTCGAGGCCGACGTCCGCAAGTGGAAAGCCGGTAAGAAGTTCAGCAACGACGGCACCAAATACGCCACTGTCGAAGATGGCTGGAACGGAATCGCCTTCATTGAGACCTGCCTCAAGAGCAACCTGAAAAAGGGCGCGTGGACGAAAATGCCCACGAAAATCTGATTTGATCAGCCAGCCAATCGACGCAGATGGACCAGAATCCCTTCACCGTTCCGGTTTCCACTCCCACTCCGCAGGACGGCATTCCAACCCCTGCGAACAAGGAAGACAGCATGCTCGGCGTAGTCTGTCACCTCCTGACGTTTGCGGGGTTTGTGGTGCCGCTTGGGAACATTCTCGGTCCACTCGTCCTTTGGCTGATCAAACGCGGTTCTAGCCCGTATCTCGACGCCGTGGGCAAGGAGACGGTCAATTTTAACATCTCATGGTCGATCTATCTGCTCGTTGCAGGTTTAACCATGCTTGTATTGATTGGCTTCGTGCTTTTCCCGCTGGTCGCCCTCGCTTGGCTGATTCTTGCGATCATGGGCGCGATCACCGCCAGCAACGGAAAATTCCATCGCTATCCTCTGACGATTCGTTTCATCAAGTGAGCGATCGCCCACTGCTCGGATTTTAGCTTGATTCCATGGGGTGACAGGCCAACGGTCCTGCTGTTGTTCCGTGTCATTTCCATATGGATGATTGTTCTGGGTGTCTGCATCGGCACCCAAGTGCGCACCTTGGCAGAAGACCCTTGTGAGGTGCTCGCCGCGCAACACCAGCACGAACATGGCGATCACGATCATGATGCACCCTGCGATTCCTCGCACGATGAGCAGTGCCCGCTCGATCACCACCATCATGGAAACTGCATGCATTGCATGCCCATGACGGCGGAAATTCCGCACCGCGTGAAGTTGAGCGGCAACTGTTTTTCTCTCGCGCCGATACGCAGCGATGCGGCCCGCGCACCCGATGCGCCTTGCACGGATCTCGACAAGCCACCGTTGATTTGAGCGATCTTTGACGCTCCGTCGTGCCCAGATGGCGCGATGTTCCACCCCCGTTTCGCGGTTTTTGAACGCCCGGGGAATCCACGCCACTTATTGAATCCGTGCCATTTTCCCGCGCCTTGCGGATGGCCGTCATCCTCCACGCATCATGTTATTTTTCCGTCGTTTCAGCCTATTGGCCTGCTTTTTCACCACCCAACCGCTCGTCGCGGAACCCTCTGTGGTCGTCACTCTCGACCGCGTCGGCGAGCGCATCCGCGCGCAAAACCCCGACCTCGCCGCCGCGCGTCTCCGCATTCAGGAGGCGCTTGGCCGCATGAACCAATCGGGACGCCTCTCAAATCCCGAACTCGAATCATCCCTCGAAAACAACGCCAATTTCCGCGAGGGAAAATTCGAGATCGGCCTGTCGCAGCGGTTTCCGGTGACCGACCGCTTGCAGTTAGAAAAAGACGTTTCACTCACCGAGCTGAAAGCCGCCGAGGCCGAAGTGCGCGAGGTCGAACGCCAGCTCATCGGCAAAGCGCGAACCACGCTAGTCAACGTGCTCGCCACTCACCAGCGACGCGAGCTGCTGCGTCAGCAAGTCGCTGTTTCCACGGAGTTCGCCGATTTCCTATCAGAAGTCGCGTCAAAAGGCGAAGGCTCCGCACTTGATGCCGGTCAGGCGAAATTGGAATCCGCCAGTCTCGCGATGGAAATCCGCCAGCTCGATGCCAGCGAAACCGCATTTCTCGGCGAGCTGAAACCCCTGCTCGGCATGCTCCCCGGCGAGTCGCTCAGCGTGAGCGGATCGTTACCCAATCCCGCACTTCCATCCGCAGCCGTCAATCCGGCGATGCGCCCGGATTTCCTCGCTGCGAAGCTCAACGCGCAGTCTGCCGCAGAAGGCGTCGCTCTCGAACAAGCCCGCCGCTACGATGACGTGGAAGGCGGTTTTTTCGCCGCTGCCGAGCGCAGCGAAGACGCGCCAGAAGGTTACGACAACGAAGCCATCATTGGCCTGCGATTCAAAATTCCGCTCCCATTCTGGAACAAAAACGAAGGTGCGATCCAAGAGGCCGAAGCACGCCAGCAACGCAAGGAAAAGGAAGCTGTCGCTCTCAGTCGCAACATCCGCCTCGAAGCCGAAGCCGCGCGAGCGGAGATGACACAATGGAAACGTCTGATCGATGAAATCGACGAGACACTGCTCCCGCTCGCTGAACAACAAACCCAACTCGCTGAGGAAGCCTACCGCAGCGGCCAAGGCGAAATCCAATCGGTCCTCCGCTCTCGCGAAAAACGCCTGCAACTTTCCGCCTCCAAACTCGATGCCTTGCGCGAATTTCACCTCGCCCGCGTCCGCCACCTAACTGCTCTCGGCCAATAACTCATTCACTCCTATGAAATCACTCACCTCCATTTTCCTAACCGCTCTCCTGTTGTGCCAAGCTGCCCTAGCAGCCACTCCCGGCGGTACCGTCATCCTCACCGAACAAGGCGTTAAAAACCTCGGACTCGAAATCGAAACGGCGGAGGAAGCCGACTTCGAAACTACCACCTTCGCGCTCGGACGCACCGATGCGATCCCCGAAAAACGCTCTGTCCTCAGCAGCCGCATCCCTGGGCGCATTCTCGAAAGTCGCTTGCAAATCGGTGCTTACGTCAACAAAGGCGACAAGCTACTGCTCGTGGAAAGCCGTCAGCCCGGCGACCCGCCACCCTCGGTCTGGCTCACCGCACCCGCTGACGGAACGATCATTTCAGTGAACGCTTTCCTCGGCGCACCCGTCGAGCCGACCGAAAAACTCGCTGAGTTTGCCGATCTCAGCACGCTCTATCTTATCGCCACGCTGCCACAGGCCACCGCCGGGAAAATCACCCAAGGCACAGAAGCCAAGATCCATTTCCCGCTGCGTCCCGAGAAAGAATACACCGCCACTTTGCACAAATTCGCCGCTTGCCCCTGCCCAGACCCCGCTTGCGCACTCGGCCAAGACACCAGCACCCGCTCCGAAGAAAGTGCTAATCTCAATACCGCAGGTGTCATCTTCACCCTCAAAAACCCGGACAACCAACTCCGCCCCGGCATGAATGCGGAGTGCTCTATCATCATGGAGCAACGAAGCAATGTTCTCAGCGTGCCTCGCAATGCCATCCAAGGCAGCCCATCGAATCGTCACGTCTATGTGAAACACCCATTGATCCCCCACGCCTTCGACCGCGTGAATGTGCAAACCGGTCTCACCAGCAACGATCGTATCGAAATTCTCGATGGCCTGTTTCCCGGCGACGAAGTCGTGACTCGTGGCTCTTACTCACTCGGATTCGCCGGCAGCGGCGGCGGCCCCTCCTTGAAAGAAGCCATGGATGCCGCACACGGCCA